>JBCBZF010000006.1:0-26541 GCA_039815525.1 Bacteroidota bacterium
CTTTTGGATCTGTACACTGTCGACATCGAGCGTGCGCCTGAAATAGGCTTCCTCTACATCAAAGCCCGTCAACCGTAAACGCGGAATCAACACCCTTGCAATCTGGTGATTCCGGTCTTCAGGGATGCGTAGTGTAGCGGCCAGGGGTTTGAGACGAATAGAATCGGCGAAGATGACTGAGTCTGCGGTTGAAATACCCAGCCCACCGATCGTGATGGCATAAGAGCTATCTGGCAAGGTAAGGGTATAGTTGTTGACATTGGCAGATACATCAATGTCTTCGGCATAAAAAGGATTATCAGTGTCTGTTTTGGCACTGGGATCAAGCTGAAAATTCCGCATCGAAATTTGCAGGTCAGAAGCTGACAATACTTCCTGCCGCGCATTCGGGCCGGCCATGATCTGAAAGGTTCCTTCGCCGATTGCCAGCTTTCGTACGGTAAGGGAGTCTAAAAAGCCAGAAACCAGATCATAGAGGTTGGCCTGGGCCAGAGAATCTACCTTGGCACGTTGAATACGCGGGAAGTTGGTCAATTGGATATCTGGCGCACTCAATTTCACTGATCCAATGTCCAGCACCCTGTCATGCCACGCCTTTTCAAATCCAAGGGAATCAATTTGTAACTGTGGAAAAGACAATTCGATCACATCCAGTCCATCCTGGCGGGCAGACCTGATTTTCCGCGGGCTGGGCGACAATTGAAAGCGCCCCAATCTGATGGATTCCTTTCGGGTGGACAACAAGACATCTCGTCCACTTAATCCATAATTCCCTTTGGATAAAGCTACTTTATATCGGTCCAGGCTCAGATCAATGTTTTGTGAAAAGAGCAGTCTGCGGTCTGCTTCCAGCATGCTGGAGTCCAGATCTACCTGATCCAACTCGATATCCAGTCCCTGAAGGTTGAGGCTTCTGAGCGTATCTCCTAAACGGTTCAGCCGTTGTACGTGGCCATTTTGAATGCGAATACGGCCCAAATGAATCTCGTTGGCGAACTTTCGCATCGCAGCGTGAATCTGTACTGGATCCAGGGATTGCTGGGTGTTGGCTGATAGCTCGCCGACAGCGCCCAGCTGCAATATCAGTGGATCAATCAGGCGGATGGCATCTAGGCTCAGCTCATTGGTCTGAAAATATTCCTGTACCTGAATCCCTTCCACTTCCAGGCGGGGAATCTGTACCTCAAATAAATTGGCAAGCGGAATACCTTTGTCCTGCAAATCCTGAAAGCGACGATAATTGGGTTGAATGTGAAGCCCTTCGGCAAACACTGTTTTGTTTTTTGCAGAGAGGCCAAGCTGTTGCGCCTTGATGATGTAGCTACTGTCAGGCAGGATAAAGGCATATTGGTCCAGCCCTACTGATAGGTTGATTTCCCCCGCGTCAAAAAAGCGCTGTACTTCCTGTCTTGAGGTCGAATCAATCCGAAAATCACGGATATTGAGATCCAGGTCATGGGCAACAAAGGAGGAATTGGTGCTGCTTTGCTCATTATTGAGGAGAAAGCTGCCTTCCTGGATGTCTATTTCTTCAATTTCAACACTGCGCAGAAAGCCAGAAATATACGGATAGAGGCTTTCAGGAGCCTTTCCCTTTGCTGAAGAGCGGTTTCCAGTTTGACTGGACCATTCAATTTTGGGACCGCGCAGACGCAGTGTTTTCAGGTGTAAATCGCGGTCCACCAGGAGCGACCGCATATCCATCAGGTCCAAATTGATTTCAGGAACAATAATCTCGACCCGACGTGGTAGGTATCCATTGACTCGTTCAAACTCCTGGATCGTGGTCGAGTCAGGCCCAATGCGTACATTCTCAAGGCGAAAACGCCGCAAGCCAAGATCCCAGCCCGTATCCAGATGATGTACTTTGTACAGACCGTCCGATTTAGCAGCCACAATCTCTCTGATAGAACCTTCGATGACCGGAAGGACCAATAGATTGACCCAGAACTGCCCAAACAGGAAGATCAGAACGGTGATAGATCCTATCAGAATCCATCGTTTATGGCGTTTAGGTTGCTCCATACGCGCACTCAGGTGCCTCCGAAGTTACGAGAAAATGACAAGAAGGATACAATGGGGGCAGGGACTGAGGAGTGGAGGATTAGATTTTGGGCTTCTGGTAAAAAGGGAACCGGCATGAAGACGAGATATTCGCTGTATGGAAACAAAGCAGACACCTCGTGTCATGCCAGGAAGTGGCAAAGTCATGGTCTTTAAGCGTCTTGAATGTCTTTCCAGGTTTGATAAATGGGCATCTGAGCCGGACGATCCCTGGGGACTTCCCGTAAAGGTTCGCATGGCTTCAAACTGGCATAACATTCGGCAGGGAGTTGCTGGTATAGCTGGGTCCCTTTGGTTTTCCAGGCAATCATTTCATCCGAGACTTCACGGATGGCTTTGGCAGGATTGCCAACCAGAAGTTGTCTGGCGGGGATGATGCTGTTGGCTTTGACAAAGGCCAAAGCACCGATGATACAATTGTCGCCAATGACCACATTGTCCATGATCACGGCATTCATTCCGACCATGACATTGCGGCCAATGGTCGCCCCATGAATGATGGCGCCATGCCCAATATGGGCCGCTTCATGCAAATGAACCGTGATGCCCGGAAACATGTGGATGGTACAATTTTCCTGGACATTGCAACCATCTTCAATCACAATGCCCCCCCAGTCAGCCCGAATCGCTGCACCGGGACCAATGTAAACGTTCTGACCAATCACTGCATTACCTGTGACAGTGGCATTCGGATGGACAAATGCCGTCTCATGGATCACTGGTTTATAGCCGTTGAATTCAAAAATATTACTCATGCTTCAAAGATACAGCCAGACCATTCAAAGGGAAAAGGCAACGACTCAGGAAAGCAGGCAGTACGATCACCGAAAAATTCGAACTATTGATCGCATAGTTATGTCCATGTAATATTTTTTGGGTAAATTGTCATTGTCTTCAGGATTAACCCCCTCAGACATCGTTCTTTTCAACTGCTGAATCCAAAACTGGCCGACATTCCTCTGTAAGAATTACGGGAAAACGTCAGGAAAACATGTCTCAACCCATCTCTTACCCTATGCGATAAAAATATTTATATGAACTCCTGGCAAGAATTCCAAACCTCCGAACCTGTCCTCCTTGAGATCGAACGCCGTTTTGACCGGCTCCAAAATTTTGAGCGTCGTTATGCGCCAGACCAGGAAGCAGTCCATGGTTTTTCAGTCGCTGACATCGCCACCGCTCGTGAAGCCATGCTGGAAAGCATCCGCAGCGAAGCCGAAGCCATCCCCGGTAAGGTTTATTATTGGCTCTATCCTTTTTATTCAGGTAATTTTCTCCGCCTGGTTGCCGCTCTTGGTATGTGTGGCGCAATGGATCGTCAGAAAGACGACGAAGAATCACGCCAGGCTTTTTACCGCTTCTTCAAAACTGTCCCGATGGACGAGCGCATGCAGCTAGGTGAAAGGCTCAATCACCCAGAGCTGACGGAACAAGCCAAGAAAATTCAGAAAAAACTCACGGCGAAGCGTAAAGCGGTGAAAAATTTCATGGACCTCAATCATGGTAACTAAGCGCTTGCCTACATCAGGACGTTGTTGACAGGCTCAATTTTGGGCGGCAATTCAGTTTCGCCCAGCATCTCCCGCAGATCGATTTCGATGGTCCGACAAAGGGCAAGCATCGGAATATCATTGCCCAGGCCTTCAAATGGGTTTTCACTGTAATCCCCTATCAGTTCCATCATGACATAGACCCAACCAAGTAAGATGACGAAGGGCATGGCAATCCACTGACCAATTTCCGGATCGATGGCCTGAAATGCAGGGATGACACCAAATGGTAGCAGAAAGATGAAGATGCAGACGAAAATAAAGCTGCTGGAAGCGTATTGACGTGGTAAGGGGAACTTTTTGATTCGTTCACATTTGCCTTGATGCGTATAGAGTTCGTTCATGAGTTTTTGCAGCTCCATGTGTCGGAAATCGTCAATCAGGTCGTCTTCACGCAGCTTCATCAGGTCCTGTGATTGATTGTCAATCAGTTGGGTAGCAGTGTTCTGGAACATGATAACCCGTTCTCTTTCCTCATCGGATAAGAAATTTTCAAGCCCATTTTCCGTCACTTTATCACTGAACAAACCCACACCGTATTGCTTTTTCCGCATTTCAAAATAGCCTTTGGCAAAGTGGTCCCGTCCCAGATGCTCCCAGGAGGTGGGGATCAGGAGCTGACTCCGCAGGGTGTATAGCCAGGCAATGTGGCGGTAAATCAATCTCTGATGAATGGCATGGATTTCCGCATCAGGAAGCGAATCCATTCGGAAATAGTTTCCCACATAGCCTTTCACAGAGGCACCAATCATTCGGCTGCTGTTGACGATGGCGCCCCATATTTTGCGGGCTTCCCACAATCGGTCGTAAGCACTGTTGTTTTTGAAGCCAATGTAAAATGCAACTGCCGTACCCAAAACCGAAACCGGTAGCCAGGGCATTTGCATCCATTTAAAGGTGAAAAATGTGTAAAGCGTAGCGACTAAACCAGCCCATAGGCTCAGCCAAACAATGTGTACCCCACTAAACCGGAGGAGGTTTCGGATGTGAAAATTCTTTGCGACGTACATACAATGAAATAAAGAATGAGTTCATTGGCGGATCAGTCGCATGATAGGAAAAAATCAATCAATCCCCCGGAGGGTGATGACAGCCGCAGATTTTCTCGCAGGAAAATTTTGGGTCCGGCCTCCTACAAATCGGTACGTACATCAATGCTCTCACAGGCGATTTCGAGGACTTCGGTCAATACACGATTGCCTTTGGCATCTAATTCTGAGTAGCTTAGGCGGAGGGGAAAGGCATCCCCAATGCGCCATTGCATAATCGGGCTGTGTTGGTTGTCAAGCAGACTGATGGTAATATTTTTACGAAAATCCCCCCCGGAAACGACGGCTCTTTGCGTTTCACGCCACCATTCAAAAAACTCATTTTGGTTGGCAAACACGGCTCGTTCAAGGAAGAAATTCTCATACACCGAACGGCCCGGCTGTTTCCTGTCGGCGAAAGTTGGATTGGAACTGGTAGCCGTCTCAATGTTCTCGAAATGCATGGCCAGATTTCTGACCTGTACACATTTTGGTTCGAGATCATCAATCTGAACTGTAAAGTGAAAATTGGGCAATGGATGAGACATATAATTTAGGTTAAATGTTAGACTGGGTGATAAAAATCTACTCTACTGGTAGGGGGAAGCTGGTCCAGAATACGCAGATTATGAACACTGCCGGACCGGAATATTTTCCCATTTTGATTGGTGTACCTGATGTCAATACGGAGTGATGCCTCCTGCCAGAAATGCAGAAATACCTCAAGGGGATCCATAAAAATGCGGATGTGCTTCCGGGGTGCCATAAATGGCACCTCATCCATTAGTGGCAGGTCTGCCAGATTCCGGGAGCCCCCCTGGGCGGGTAAGGCAGTCGAAAAGGAATGCCTGACAGCAAGGGCCACTTCGTCTGAAGCATTGATGATGTCGAGGTACAAGCCGCCATCGACCAGACTAAAGTCTGTGATAATCTTGGGTTCCGGCTTATTTCTAAAGCCCAATATGTCCAGCAGTCCCATACAATACGCAATTAATGGTGTAATGAATCATTCCGATTTCCTGAAATAGTCAATTTCAGACAGCATATCAAATCCCACTGACGTAAAAGGCCAGTTGGCGTCAGTAACGTACATAGCTGTGCCGGTAAGTGGCGATATTGTTACCAAAGGTTTCGATTTTCACAGCATATCTCTCAAAATGATCAAACTTCCTGTCTGATTCAGGATAAACAAGTCTTTTTTCCCTACCTTCCACTACGACTGCAAGCTCCTGAAAATGAAACACTTTACTCTCTCTCCCATTTACCTGATGGCTTTGATGGCAATCCTCTCTTGCCAAAAAGCGCCTCTCCCCTCCCCCAACATCGTTATCTTTTACACTGATGACCAGGGTACGCTGGATGTCAACTGCTTTGGTTCACAGGATCTTTATACCCCCAATCTGGATAAACTGGCTGCCACTGGTGTGAAGTTCACCCAGGCTTATGCGCATACCGTCTGCTGCCCCAGCCGGGCTGCCTTGCTCACTGGGCGTCATCCCCAGCGCGTCAATGTCAATAGCTGGACCCAGAGCAATGCCAACCAGAAAGAGGATGGTCGCAATATGCCGTTGGAGGAAATGACGCTGGCGGAGATTGCCAAACAGAAGCATTACCGGACGGCGCTTTTTGGTAAGTGGCATGTGGGTGGCAGCTTGAAGTACGGCCCCCTGGAACAGGGCTTCGACGAATTCTTTGGGTTCAGGGGTGGCTTCATTGATAACTACAATCATCACGCCCTGCATGGCAAAGGCTTTCACGATTTGTGGGACCGGAAAGAAGAAGTCTATTTAGCAGGTCAGTATTTTCAGGACATGATCACAGAAAAGGCCCTTTCCTTTGTGGAAGCCAATCAGGATCAGCCCTTTCTGCTCTATCTTGGCTTTAACATTCCCCACTATCCGGAACAAGCCGATGAGAAGTTTGACGAGCATTATCAGAATGTACCCGAACCACGGAAGTCCTATGGAAAAATCGTGTCCACGGTTGATGACAGGATTGGGCAGATCATGAGCAAACTGGAAGCACTCGGTTTACGTGAAAACACCCTCATTTTCTTCGTGAGCGACAATGGACATTCAATTGAAGACTATCAGATCAGTGTGGATGATCATCGCAGCGGCTATCCAAAAGGCCATAATTATGGGGCCAATGGTGGCGGCGGTAACACGGGCAAATGGATTGGCGCCAAAAACAGCTTCCTGGAAGGGGGCATTCGGGTACCGGCCATTATGAGTTTTCCGGCTCGTTTCCCCCTGAATACCAGCCGGAATCAAATTGTAACGGTCATGGACCTCCTACCGACGCTCTGCGATGTACTCAAGGTACCACTTCCTGCCAGCGGTGTTGATGGTCAGAGTCTGCTTCCGATTGTCATGGAGGATAAAGCGTCTTCCCATTATAATGTGCTACACTATCAGTGGCAAGATCGTTGGATGGTACGAGAAGGCGAATGGAAACTGCTCTACAAAGACACCAAAGGCTATTTTCAGATTGGGCCGGAAACACCACGCATGGACAGCATTCACCTTGGCAGGCTTACTGATGCAGAACCAGAACGGAAAAACTATGCAGCGGAAAAGCCGGAAATTGTGGCCAGATTGACCCAATTCCATGAGACATGGGCAGAAGAGGTGATGCAATGATGGACTTTACACATTCCCAATCAAATACATCTCTTCCAGCGTGGGCACTTCGCTACCACCTTTTTGCTCAAGGGTAACCGCAAAAGCCGCTACATTCCCGCCGATGTCTTCCATCGCGATCGGTCCATCTTCCAGATTGAACACACCAGCACTAACGGGCTGTCCATCGATGATGGCCCACAATTGATACTGCTTATCAGAAGGTGGCGCAGGTAGCTGGTCAATACGCAACCAGGTTTTTTCAGCGGCAACATTCCAGTAAATGCGTGCCTTTACATTAGGATATTTATCGGTACCTGCGAGAAGGATCAGTTTTTGATCAGGCTGGTCCAGCACATCGAGTTGTTCTTTGACCACTTGATTTTCAATGGCAAGACTTCGGTTGGAGCTCTCAAGTACGGCAATGGTCTGATCTTTTTCAGAGAGGAGGTTTTGTTGGTAAAAATTGAATACCACACTGATCAGCAAAGCCACACATGCAGCAGCAGCCATCCATTTCCATGGAAATCCACTGGATTTTTCTTCTTCAGTCGGTCGGAGAGAGACAAGCTTCGGTTCAGGCTTTTCTGGCGCTTTGTCTTCTGTATCAATGGCATCAAATACCTTGTCCAGGATGGCGGGTGGTGCAGCCTGCTGGTACGTATTGGCAAAAACAGCTACCGCTGACTCAATGGCTTGAATCTCCGCCTGAACTTCTGGATACAGATTGGCCATACGTTCCACTTCGGTCCGTTCTTCGGCCGGGAGCGATCCACTCACATAGAGTTCCAGGATGCCAGAGGATATGTAATCGGTTACATTCACAATAGTCAGATTTGTTTGCGCAATTCAGAGATTGCGGAGCGAATCCGGGTCTTGACAGTTCCAAGCGGTAAAGCCAATGCTTCAGCTGCTTCAACGTGCGTCATCCCGCTGAAATAGACCAGATCGATGATTTCAACATACTTCTGATCCAACTTTTTTACCCAATCCCGCAAACCGATTAAATCGGGATTGAGGCTATAAGCCGGCTCAGAGCCAGCTTGCTGAAAAGAACGATCGATGCCATCTGTCACCCGTTGCCGCTTAAACTCACGGGAACGCAATTTGTCAATGGCGGCATTGCGGCAGATGTTGAGCAACCAGGTAAACAACTGTCCCCGGCTCGCATCATAGCGATCCGCATTGCGCCAGACCTTGACCAAGGCCTCTTGCAAGACATCTTCCGCCACAGCCTGATCCCCAACGATGCGATGGATAATCCCCAGCAGATTCCCGCCAAAACGGCGGTAAATCTCCGTTAAGGCTTGCTTATCGCGCGCCTGCAAACGGGCAACCAATTGAGATTCGATATAGGGTCCTGACGACATCACCGCAAAATGTACGAAAAAAGCATCTTTCTTGGATTTAAAAGGATGAAAAAAAGTCTGCAATAACCGACATTTGTGGTGTAGTTAGTCTATAACCCAGTTTCCATGTCTGAAACCACGACAATTCACAATCCTGCCGTTAGCCAGCGTGCTGCCGACAACATTCGCATCCTTTCTGCCGCGATGGTAGAAAAGGCCAAGTCCGGCCACCCCGGCGGTGCAATGGGCGGTGCAGATTTTGTTCACATTCTCTTCTCAGAATTTCTCCGCTTTGATCCAGACAATCCAAGTTGGGCCAATCGGGATCGTTTTTTCCTCGATCCCGGTCATATGTCTCCCATGCTCTATTCGATTTTGAGCCTGGTTGGACATTACTCAATGGACGATCTTGCCAACTTTCGTCAATGGGGCAGTCCTACCCCCGGACACCCGGAAATTGATGTTGCAAGGGGGGTTGAAAACACCTCAGGCCCATTGGGACAAGGACATACATTCGCGGTTGGTGCGGCCATTGCTGAGCGCTTTCTGGCGGAAAGATTTGGAGCATGGATGTCGCACAAAACCTATGCGTACATCTCTGATGGAGGCATTCAGGAAGAAATCTCTCAGGGAGCAGGTCGGACGGCAGGCTACCTTGGCCTGAGCAATCTGGTGATGTTTTATGACTCAAATGACATTCAGCTATCCAGTGAGGTATCAGATGTCATGGAAGAAGACACCGCCAAAAAATATGAAGCATGGGGGTGGAGAGTCGTAACCATTGAAGGAAATGATCAACAAGCCATTCGTGAAGCGCTACAAATGGCCCAGACCGAAACGGAAAAGCCTTTTCTGATCATTGGAAAGACCATCATGGGTAAAGGCGCTCTGACAGATGGAGGCGAAAGTTTTGAGCGGGAAGTAGAAACCCACGGCATGCCATTGAGCAAGGCGGGTGCCTCTTACGAAAAAACCATCCACAATCTGGGTGGAGATCCGGCAAATGCTTTCCAGATTTTCCCGGAAGTAGCAGAGTTGTATGCCTCCGTGAAAGAGACAAACCGCCAATACGCTGCCCAAAAGCGAGCTGAACAAGCAGCATGGGAAGCAGCCCACCCGGCACTGGCCGCCAAATGGCAACAGTTTCAGTCTGGTCAGGCACCTGAAATTGATTATGCTGGCATTCAGCAAAAAGAAAATACCGCCTCAAGAAATGCTTCAGGAACTGTTTTGGCACATTTTGCCGATACAGTCGAAAACATGATTGTGGCTTCAGCAGATCTGTCTAATTCAGACAAAACCCTCGCCTTTCTCAACAAGACCCGTTCTTTTAAGAAAAATGATTTCGGGGGTGCCTTTTTACAAGCAGGTGTGTCCGAATTGACCATGTCCTCCATTGCCGTGGGGATGGGGCTGCATGGTGGGGTGATCCCTGTTTGTGCCACCTTCTTTGTCTTTTCAGACTATATGAAGCCCACCTTGCGTCTGGCTGCGCTGATGCAAATTCCGGTCAAATTTGTTTGGACCCACGATGCCTTCCGCGTAGGAGAAGATGGCCCTACTCACCAGCCAGTGGAACAGGAAGCCCAACTTCGTTTGTTGGAGCATCTGCAAAATCATCACGGCAAAAATAGCTTTCTGGCCCTACGGCCTGCTGATGCCAATGAAACCACCGTGGCATGGAAGATGGCCATGGAAAATACCGATACCCCAACCGGCTTGATTTTTTCCCGTCAAAACATCAAGGAGCTTCCCGCTTCAGAAGGCAATACCCGTTACCAGGATGCACTGCAAGCAGAAAAAGGCGCATACATTGTCCAGGATGCGACTGATCCTGATTTGATCCTGGTCGCCAATGGTTCAGAGGTTGCTACCCTGATTGAAGGCGCGGACAAATTACGCAGTGAAAAAGGCCTGAAGGTTCGGGTGGTTTCCGCCATTTCGGAGGGTTTGTTCCGGACGCAGGCGGCGGACTATCAGGCCTCCGTCTTACCTGAAGACAAACCCATCATGGCGCTGACCGCGGGTCTCCCGGTTACCATGCGTGGTTTGGTCGGACCAAAAGGAAAAAGTGTTGGCCTGAGTCATTTTGGCTACTCGGCGCCTTACACAGTGTTGGATAAGGAATTTGGTTTTACAGCTGAGAATGTCTTCAATCAGGCACTTTCCCTGCTGGAAAACTGGTAAGCATTATTTCGCATAAAAAAACCGCAGTCAGGATCATCTGGCTGCGGTTTTCTTTTTCGAACGATACTATTCTCACCGGATAATCACTGTATCTTCGAGGATTTGAATCTTGAAATTATCAGCCTGAAATGAAGGGTTTTCGGAAGCAACTGAGCCTGTTTTTTGTCCGTCAAACCAGTTCTCAACTCTCCGTATTTCACCGCCAGAGTTGAAATATTTGACCTCTCCCTGGATTTTCCCTTCCTGATACTGTCCGCTCAAAAAGGGAATGCCATTTTTACGAAATACCCCAAAACCGCCCTGTCGCTGTCCGGAGAAATAGGTAAATGTTGCGAGCAGGCTGCCATCTTTCCGGAACATACGCCATTTACCAAACTTACGATCATAATAGTACTCACCTTCCCGGACCGGATTCCCTGCAGCAGAAAAGGCCGCATACTTGCCATGCAAATAGCCTTCAGCATATTCCTTTTTCTCCTGGATCTGTTCTGAATCAGGGAAATAACGAATTTCCGCACCGTGTTTCAGGTCCTCCTGATAATCCGTGGTTTCAATCAAGCGACCTTTTTTATCATATTCAATCGCTTGCCCGTTTCGCTTTCCTGCTATCATGGGAACAGTTTTGAGAACATCACCGGTTTTTGAGTAAAAATAGCGGGCAGTGTCTTCTTCCAGGCCGTTGACGAAAAACTTTGTGGCTCGTAGATCACCATTGGCGTGGTAAATCTTCATCTCGCCTTCCGGAACACCATTGAGACATGGGACTTCATGCTTCAATGCTCCATTGCCATGAAACTCCTGACAGATTTTGGGACCACTCTCGCCTTCACCGCATGCAGATAGCAGTGCCATGAGCAGTACCAGGCATGGAATCACAAATTTGTTCACTGAAAAAATGTCTTAAGATTGACCAGGTCGTCTTCTAGGGCCAGGGCCGGAGCCAGGACCGGTACCGGGAACCGTATTGTAGTTGTCGTAATTAGCCGGTAGGACGATGGACAACAATAAGTAGATAAAGATGCTCATGAAAAAAGTCATGAACAGGCCTGCAATGAAACCAAAGCGCACCAATGCAGGAGAAACCCCAAGGTATTCGGCTAAGCCACCAGCAACTCCCGAGAAAACCCGGTTGGTACGAGAGCGACGCAATGTCTTTTTCCCGCCTTCACGACGATAGGTAGAGGCCCGTTGCTGATATCTGCCACGGGATTGCTGCCCGGCCCGGCTATACGTGCGAGCCTGTTGGCGCCCTTCTTCCCGCTGTGGGTTATTGGTTGCAGTTTTCGGTTTAGGTTGTGTTTTGCGGTACACATTCAAGGCTGGAAAATTGAGCTCTTTCTGGCGGAAAGCCAGCTTGAGGGTTTTGAAAAAACCATATCCCAGCGCGCCAAAACCGATAATATTCAGAGAAACCATGAGAAATTCGGCCAGCTCCGGGGTTGCTACATTGTTAAACAAGACCCCCAGCACCACCAAACCGCCTCCGGCCAGCAATGACATCAAGCCTGCTGAACCAAGTTTCGCATTTTGGTCTTTTTCTTCTTCCTGCTCTCTCTCGCGGATTTTTTCTATATCGTCGTACATCAGGGAAGTATCAAACTCTTCCGCGATGCTACTCCGTCTCCGGTATCGTTCTCTCGCCATGTAAAGTTAGGACTAATGATTTCAGACCTCCTGAAACACTACTATAGTGTACGGAGAAAGTTCGATAAGTTTTCAACAAAATCAAAGAATCGACCAAAGCCTTGTCTCATCAGGTAAGGATGAGATATGAATGGACCAAATTTAGTGGTTCACAGGCTTCATAAACTGCCTTTAAAATTCGTTCTGGTGCATACTGAGAAAAACCAGCCAGACCAAGTACCCTTTCCTGCACCATCCCATCTGGCTGAACAGCAAGTTTGATCGACTCAATTTTACGGAAAGGCTCTGGTTGTTGATTCCGAATAACTTTACCTGCTTTTTTCTCAATGTTGTTCAAAAATTCCAGGGTTTTCACCTGCAATGCCACCGCGGAACGAGCCAGGGTCTCTGAAATTTCGGTCTCGATGTATTGGTGCAAATCTTCCAGATTCCGCTCCAGCTCGCCACGCAATGCCAACAAAGGCTTGCTGTCCCATACCTGCGGCAGATATTGCGTGTACAATTCATTGAGTTTGGTCCCAATGTCAGTTGTATCAAAACCGAGCGCCTGCCAGGCGGCATATTGCTCTTCCGAGAAAATGGTTCCAGACATTCGGGGCAGGAGTAGCGGGAAATTGGTCTCAAAACGGGCGAAAACGCCTTTCAATTGTAACCAATATGAAAGCTCTCCCCAACCGCCGATGTAACAAAGGTTGGGTAGGATCATTTCCTGATACAAGGGGCGCAAACTGACATTGGGGCTAAAGCGCTCGGGTTGTTCGCTGGCAAGTGCCAGCATTTCTTCTTTGCTCCATGTCAGGTTGCGGTTAACGGCCGCGTAATGTCCATTTTCAGCCACGATACGGTTTCGGCCTTCTTCATCCAGATAAAACAAATTGATCTCCCGAGGGGAAATCTGAAGTTTATAGCCAGCCTCCGTCATTGCCTCAGAGGTCTGATTGACGGCCGACCAGGCGGTGGATTGTGTCAACTCCTGCTCAAGCACAGCACGAAAGCGCGCTTTCAGCGCAGGGTCGTCTGCATCCAACATGACCACGCCATAAGGCGCAAACAGCAGGTGCATGAAGTGCCGGAAAGCTTCTGCCAATGATCGTCCCGGCTGCCAGCAAGCTTTCAATTCTTCTGAGAAATGGGCAGGGATCACATCTCTGATAGAAGGTTCCAGTATATGGTTTCCAACCTTTGACTTGAAAGTACCCGCATAGGTCTGTTTCTCGCCAAAGCCAGAAAAATAATGATTGATCTCCTCAAAATCATGGTCTTCGGTATGAATCCAGAAGATCGGGACGAACTGCTGCGCAGGATACCTCTGGCTCAGTTCTTCTGCCAATTTGACGGCGGTCATGACTTTGTAGACTGTGAACATCGGTCCGCCCATCAGGACCAACTGATGGCCAGTGGTGATGGTGAAGGTATTTTCGTGTCCCAGCCGATCAATATTTTCTTGTACCGCTTCGCCCAATTCGAGGCCAGCATATTGCCGCCTGACGACTTCCTGCAGGCTTTTGCGGTCAATTTTTTCGGTGCTTTTATCAGAGATAATTTGGGAGAAGTCCGGGTTTTGGACTGGATACTGATAAAATTCCTGGAGGGAGGTGCCACCATTCAGATAGTCTGAACGGATATTTTTGGTGGTAGAGGTGTTGGACACTGGCGAACAGTTTTGTTGCTACAAAGGTACAAGTTCGGCCATGCTACGCAATGGCAGGTGGCTGACAATTGCCCTTATTCCTGCCTTATACTATCTGTTTGTGTCGTCTGTTGCGGTGCTATGTTGCGATTTTTCCGGAGTTTTGTCAGTCCATTGTCCAGGAGCCACAATAGACCAAATACCGCAATGTACACCAGTCCCATGCGTTCGTCCCAGATCAAAAACCCACCCAATATTCCTAAAACAGTCCCCAAATACTGGATATAGAGTAATTGTTCGTTGGTGGCTTCCCATACCATCCGTTCGAGCCTGCGCTCGTCAAAATGCTCCATTTGCTTTACCAGCAAGCCGGTGATGTCAATGCGATTGAGCAGATCCACAAAAATGTCCATGACCTGCTGCTCGGTAAAGGATTTTTGTTCGGTGATATAGCCGGCAAATTGATCTAATTCCTTCTCCAGGCGGTTCATGACTTCCAGAGTTACCTTCGGAATCTCGGTGATGATGCTTTCCATCATCTCCTCATAGTCTTCTTTGTTGAGGCGTTTATAGGTTTGGAGCAAAAACTTTTTCAGGCCTTTGTCTACATTTTCTTCCAGGCGGCTATCGATAATGGTCTTGATTTCCTGCTGTACATCTTCACGACCAGCATAATTGACCATACCGTCGTAGACGGCGGTTTTGATTTCTTCACGCAGGTCATTGTCTTGGATAAGGCCAGAAGTACCGTCCATGACCAGGTCATTGACTTTTTTGACAAGCCCTGTGTCTTCGACACGTTTACGGATTAATTCCTGCGACAGGATATGCTTGTGCATCCCGGCGGCCAGACTGAGGATGATGGTATCTTTCTGTGCCGGGATCAGGCCCTGCCCCCAGACCGGCCGCTTTTCAATTGGACGAAACAACATGCGGATGGCCAGCCAGTTGGTGCCAAAACCGATCAATCCGCTGATGGTTACATTGTATAGAATTTTGAACCAGGCCAGATTACTGCCATACCACTGCCAGAAGCCAACTGAAGATTCACTGAGGCTAAATGATGAGTACAGGACAGACAGACTAAAGGTTGTGGCAAATCCGATCCCACACAGCCAGGGGCTGATGCGAAGGACTGACATGACTGCCCGCTTGGTCGCAGAAACCTTTTGTGAATTGAACACGCCAGTCCCGTCAGTCTTCGGTCCATTGCCCAGCAGTTGATCAAACTGGTAATACTTCTGCAGGTAGGTTTTAATGGTTTCTTTCATATCAATCGTTCCCCCACATTATTCGACCAGAACCCAGGCCTGGTTACGTGCCTGAAACAGAAAGGACAATGACCAACGTGGATACAACCATCTTTTATAGTCTTCTCCGTTGATTTTCAAGCTCTTTTCTTTTGGTTCTCCGTATTGAATAAAAATCCGCCCGCGATCGGTTTCCCAGCCCGGCCGATCTTCAACAAATCGCTGATTGGCGTCAAAGACTTTCTGGAAATATGCCTTCATCCGCTGATCCGCTTCCTGTTCATTGGGATACATATTTCGCCAGACTTCATCAAAAGCTTCTCGTTTCAACCATTCATCCTCAGGCATCCCCAACAAGGTGTCTAATTGCGTCTCTGGTACCACATAGACCAATTGTCGCAGGGAATTATCAATGTCCCGATAAATCCGTTTACGGATGTCGCCCCCCAGGGTAAAGCGCAGCTTTTGAACGGCCAAACGAACGCCCTCCTGTTCAATACGGATATCAATCAGGTATTCTCCCGCAGCAAAACCGGAAACATCAACACTGTCGACAAAGACAAAGGTCTTTCCTCGTCGCAGGCGACCCGTTTTCCGGGCCTGTTTGATGGACACAAAACGTGGCGCAGAGACTGCTGATAAGTCTTTGCGTTCTGCATAGAGCTCCGCCTGGAAGTTCAGGGCATCATAGCCTGGCGCGAGTACTTCGATAAAGTAGTATATTTTATTTTGGTCCAATTCGAGCGAACGACTCAAAATCGGATTACGAAAAGCCTGGGTTTGATCAGCGGTGAGTGCCAGAAAAATATCAGAGGTTTGGGTTCCATTTTCAGGAATTTTCTCGACGGTATATACATCCTCAAGTTCGAGATAAACATGCGTTCCAATCTCCCGATCAAGAATGTCCACATCTACCAGATAGTCTCCATGTGGGAGGCGTACTTCATCCAGAAACAGCTTACTCTCAATGGTTTGCAAAGAAAGCTCCTTCCGAAGCACACTTTGGTAGGTATCAGCACGTCTAAAGTTAAATTCAGCCAGAAAACGTTTGGCCCGATCACTGGCAGATTGATAATCCAGATAGATGCAGGTGTTCACGCCTTGTCCGATGTGACGTTTGACGCCAAAGGTCCACTGTGCCTGAGTGGAAGGTGCAATCAGGAGAAAGATCCAAACGAACAGCCAATTTCTGTACATGCTGTATCAAGCTTCAGGACGGCCAATCAAATCGTACTCCATGGCGTCAGTGATCCTGATTGGGTAAAAAGCCCCAATCTCCAACTTCTGTTCGCTATGAATGATGACCTCGTTGTCTACTTCTGGGGAATCATATTCTGTACGGCCAACATAATATCCATCTTCCTGGCGGTCAATGATGGTTTTGAGGACCTTTCCTACGCGTTGACGATTTTTTTCAAAAGAAATTTCCTGCTGAATTTCCATCACCTCTTCCATCCGGCGCTCTTTGGTTTCCTCATCGATCAGGTCCTCCATTTTATCCCCGGCGAAAGTACTTTCCTCATGTGAGTAGGTGAAGACGCCCAGACGATCGAATTTTGCTTCGCGGATAAAGTCCAGCAAAGCCTGGTGATCACTTTCCTCTTCTCCCGGATGGCCGACCAACATGGTCGTACGCAAGGCCAGTTCGGGTACTTCGCGGCGAATGGTTTCAATCAGCTCATAGGTCCGTTTGCGATTGATCCCTCGCCGCATGCTTTTCAGCACCGGATCAGAGATATGTTGGAGCGGTATATCCAGATAGTTACAAATGTTAGCCCGCTCGCGGATCACGGGCAGGATTTCGGTTGGGAAACCCGAGGGATAAGCATAATGCAAGCGAATCCATTCGAGTCCTTTTACATCGGCCAGGGCATTGAGCAAGTCAGCCAAACGCCTTTCTCCATATAAATCCAAGCCATAATAGGTGAGATCCTGGGCAATCAGCATCAGCTCTTTGACACCTTTGTTGACCAAGAATGTCGCCTCTTCAACCAGCATCTCGATGCTGCGGGATTTGTGTTTGCCCCGCATGAGCGGGATCGCACAAAAACTACAGGGGCGATTGCAGCCCTCGGCAATTTTGAGATATGCGTAATGGGAATCAGTGGTGGTTTGTCGCTCTCCGACCAATTCTTTCTTAAAGTCAGCGCCCAGCGCTTCTACAAGGTCAGGCATGTCCATGGTCCCGAAATAGCCATCTACTTCAGGGATTTCGACCGCCAGATCATCTTTGTAGCGTTGAGACAGACATCCGGTTACATAGACTTTGTCAACCAGACCTTTGCTTTTGCGGTCAGCATAATCCAGAATGGTATTGACAGATTCTTCTTTGGCTTTGTCGATGAAGCCGCAAGTATTGATGACCACAATGCCAGCATCGGAGTCCTGGGCTTCATGTATTGCCTCCATTCCATTTCCTGCCAATTGAGACAGCAATACTTCGGAGTCTACCAGATTTTTGGAGCAACCCAGGGTGATCACATTGATCTGCTGGTTCTTTGTGCGCTTGGCAGGACGAATTTTTGTCTTCATAAATACGCAGACAGTAAAAACCTCAAAACGGAGGCAGAAGGGGCGATTTTATCAAACCCTCTGAAACATAGACGCGATAAATTCCTGAGGGTCGAAAATCTGGAGATCATCTATGCCCTCTCCTACCCCAATGTATTTCACAGGAATGTTAAACCGATCAGAAATACCGATCACCACACCGCCTTTGGCGGTTCCATCTAATTTGGTGAGAGCCAGAGCCGTAACTTCTGTTGCCTCCGAAAAAGCCTGCGCCTGACTGATGGCATTCTGTCCGGTTGAGGCATCGAGGACCAGCATGACTTCATGGGGTGCGCCATCCTGCACCTTTGACATAGAGCGCTTGATTTTGGACAACTCATCCATCAGACCTTTTTTGGTCTGCAAACGACCTGCGGTATCAACGATCACCACATCGTAGTCTCCATTCATGCCTTTCTGCACGGTGTCGTAGGCAACGGCAGCAGGATCGACATTCATCCCTTTGGAATAAAAGTCAGCCCCTACCCGATCAGCCCATAACTTCAATTGGTCAACGGCAGCAGCCCGGAAGGTATCAGCCGCTCCAATCAGAACTTTCTTCCCTTGATTCCGCAGCCGGTAGGATAGTTTCCCAATGGTTGTGGTTTTCCCGACACCATTGACACCGACAACCAGAATGACATGTGGAACTTTTTTGCCATCGAGTTGCTGCTCTGGCATCTGGAAATAGTCCCGGCTATCAGGATGGTTTTCCAGAATCAATTTCTCAATCTCATCCTTCAGGATGAAATCCAGTTCATTGGCGGAAGTATATTTGTCTTTAGATACGCGGCCTTCAATCCGTTTGATGATTTCCACAGTGGTTTTCACCCCTACATCACTCATCACCAAAACCTCTTCAAGGTCATCCAGCACATCATCATCAACAGTACTCTTACCGACCAGCGCCCGACTCAAGCGTCCGAAAAAGCCTTTTTTGGTTTTCTCCAGACCTTTATCAAGCTTTTCTTTGTTCTCTTTTTTCTTAAAAAAACCCAGCATAGTTGGCTGATTATCACGTTGGAGGGCAAATATAGGCAAAAGGCTTCAGAAGATCAGGCGATCAGTTGCCCATCCCGTACCAGTATGTCTGATCCTTTGGCCAGGAAGACCGAAGCAGGAGCCTGAGACAAAGAATCCGCGAATTGAGGGCCGTAGACCTGAGCTGCATCACACGCAATGTCCCAATTTTCCACCGGATAGATTTCCCAGGCTGGATGTTCGACCTGATATTCTGCCGTACGAAGGTCTTTTTTACGGGTATAGCCCCAGTAATGTTCAGTGATAAATTCAGCCTTTGAGCCGGGGACAAAGCCAACTGGCGTAGGCCTGGCAGAGACTGCCAACCGATTCCATTTCCCTGCATACTTCCACTCGTAGGCAACTTGTCGCAGCCCGTCAGCTTCTTTGATTTGATGTCGCATAGGCACCGCTTCATAGGGCTCATTGTACACCCTCTGTGCCACCAGAGCAATGGCTGTTTTGGGAACCAATTCCTTGACAAACACCACACCGCGTTTCCAAGCTCCATCATCCGGACACTTTACATAAAAGCGCAGATTGACCTCTTCAAAGTTTTGATGAAAGGGAATCGGTACGCCTTTCACTCTGGTCTGCAAAAACATGAAGCCGACCAGGCTAACGTAGCATTTCCCTTCCCATATATCCAGCTCTGTCCCAGCCGGAACCAAATCCCGTAAAACAGAAGGATCAATTTCGTAATTGGCGAGAATCAAATCCTGCCATTTGGCCCGGAGAAATACTGATTGCGACATCGTCAATGTTTATTGGCGGAGGGCATCCAGCAGCTCGTCGATCTCTGTAGAACTGCTTCCACGAGAAGCGAGCTCAATCTGACGGGCTTTCAGCACTGCATTGTAGGCAGCTTTACGGTTCCCAATATTCTCCAGGAAATGGGCCAATTGAAGGAAAGGAGCGGTTTCAGTGCTCTCTTCTGACTCTCTTTCCAATTGATTGAGGGTCGTAGCAAGGAATTCGTTTAGTTGCTCGGCACCGTCCTTCCCATACACTTCCTCCCAGACCTGTTGGATTCCGGCGAGCGGCGCATCACGTTGGGTCATGGCAAAACGGGTTTGGCCTTCGAGTTGCACATAAAAGAAATCTTCCCGCCCTCTCTTCAGAAAGGTTTTTCGATGTTCTGCCAGGGGAATGAGGACGTCATACCCTATTTTCTGAACCAATACGCTTTCAAACAATGAGATATCCGTTTCGTCCAGGCTTTTCTTTCTGGTCTGCAAATAGGCCTGCAGTACCTGTCCGGTAATCGGATTGCCTTTACTGATTTTAACTTGCAGGTAGGATTTGAGAAATGCTTCTGTCCGATCACCGGTCTGATACAAATGATCCATATCATCCTCTGAAAGAGAGCCCATAAAGGCTTGCCGGCCGATGGACAACATTTGTCGGGCATCCTGGAGGCCATCCGCCCGAAACAAAACGTTCCCACGTGTGTCCAGAAACAACAAAGTCGGAACCTTTTCAATGCCATATCTGGCCGCGAGAATTTTCCCATTGCGTAGTCTGAGGCTGGTTTTCATGTTGACAAAGCGTTGGTTATAAAAATTACTGACCACGCTGTCAGAGAACACATCCTTTTCCATTTTGGCACCGGCCTTGGATTTGGCGTCGGTTACAAACAGGAAGACATTCTTTTGATTTACTTTGGCAATCTCCTGGATTTCTTCCCACGGTTTGGGTTCAAATTGGAGTTCAGATTTTTGGGCGAACAGACTAAGAGAGAGCGACAACAAGAGAGCGGTATTCAAAAGCCGGAAATTCATAAAGCCGGAATATTTTTACAAAGGACCCCAGAATTTCCATTATTCTCTTCAATTTGTCAAATATTGCCTGCTATGGATGGGCAACTGCCATAGTACTTTTTCCCAATCGTAGGATCTGTTTCTTGTCTTCATTCTCAGTGTGATACAAGGTACAGGCCAGTTCAACCGCCAATTTAAGCGTTTCTTCTGTCCGCTCATTTTCCTGAAAAATATTTCTTTCATTGAGTTGAAAAAAACTTTCATCGGGTTGGCCGAGGAAAGAGAAGGAAGAGTACGTTTCTCCTGCGGCATCGATCCATTCAACATAAACGGTTTGCAACTCAGGGTCTGGAGAAGCAGAACGATACTGGATATGCGAAACGCAGGAAGCCCCCGGTTCGGAATAAATATTCCTTACCGCACAGCAAACCCGTCCATTGGCGGCAAAAAGAAGCAATTTTACTTCATATATCCCTTCGGTTGCATAAATGTGCAGCGGATTGGGTTCGTTGAATAAGGTGGTTCCGTCGCCGAAATACCAGACGATGCTTTCGAATCCCGCCATCATATTGGGCGAAAGAGGCGAAAACTCGACCGCCTGGCCTCCGCGGGGATTCACGTTGAATCCAATCTCACAGTTGTTGAATAAATTACCTGAAGTAATTTGCTGTCGACTTTCATCTATGCAGCCATTGGCATCAGTAATGTTTACTTTCACTTCCTGAAAACCCGCATCTGGAAAGGTAAAAACGGGTTGTGCTTCGGTCGAACGATTGCCACTACCAAAGTCCCAGTCGTACGCAAAAGGTGGGGTGCCATTTGATTCGGCCCGAAAGCGGAAAGTCTTTTTATCAGGATCATCAGGATCACCACGAAAACGATAGGGCTGCACCGGTAAAGATAGCTGCGCATCAAATGGATCCTCTTCCACCGTTTCGACATGATCCCGGAAGACAATGGTCAGCTGTTCGCGACAATCGGTACAATCGATTTTACGAAATCGTCCCACAAACTCGCGCACATTGCGATTGTCGCGGCGAAAGAAGGTTTCCATGAAGTAATCATTCTCCCCGGCAACCAGTTCGATATTTTGTCCACCCAGCTCACCCGTAAAGGAAAAGATCGGCTGCTCATCCATGGGAATGGGAGGCTCCTTGGTACAGGCCGTCAGCAGCAAGATCGTAGAAAGAAACAAAAACGGTTTCATGGGATTACTTGATTCGGTAATTCACAGAAATACTTCCATAGCGTTGGCGGTTGTTGATCCCCGCCTGAAAGATGGTATCGTCTGTACGATCCATCAGACCCCATTGCCAATGCAAAGCGAGCGATACTTTTTCAGCCAATCTTAATCGGTACCCCAGGCTCAATTGGGGATCCAAACGGCTTAAGCCATAAACGTAGCCGCTTACATTCTCCGTGTTGGTGGTAGAGGGGCCAAAAGGATTTGTTTCAGTAGTGGTCCAACTGCCTTTGGTTGACAGCAAATAGGATAGGTTCACCCCAGCGAGTACCGCATGTCGGGGCGCAAGTGCCAGTTGGAGACGAATGGGCATATCCATTTGATACAGTCTGTTTGGCTGCCATTGTACCTCAAAATCCCGAGCCACGAAATCAAAGCGGCGGGCAGAAAATAATGCCGATTCCCCAAACCCATCACTCTGTCGATATTGTACACCGCTTTCCAGCAACAAACGGGGGCTAAGTCGATATCCAATCAGGATACCGCCCGTTGGTTGTAAAGCGGCAGCAGAAACCGTTTCAGCTCCCTGCTGGTTGATCATGGTGCGGGTGTTTCCGGCTGAGAGCCAAATCTGGAATCGTTTACCGAAAGGCAATCTGGTGGCGTCCAAAGAAGCTGGCGTGGCATGCAGGCTTTGGGCATCCCCTGCAAACGAGGAGATTCTTCTGAGGGACGCAAAGCTTCGGGTCTGTTCTACCGATGTTTCAGCTGCGGATGAGGCACCTCCTGCCAGCAGGATTGTCTGTTCCTTGTCCAGTGTAGTTACGATCGACATTTCAGCAGGCTTGGAACTGGGCAAAGAAGGCTGATCTTCCAAAATAGCACGAGTAGGAAATGACGGTAGAGAAGCAGCATTTACCACAGCCCTTGGCATAGTGGTCGTAGGATCTATATTCGCACGGGACTGATTCCGGGCCACTGAAGTAGTCAGAGCTAAAGGTTCATGAGAAGCAGATGTTTCTTTCCCGTCAGTAGTATTTGGTTGAGGGATAAACAATGATTCTGGAGAGGCCGTGATTGGGATTGCCAAAGCCTCTCCCATCCCACGGGCAGGATTCATGCGATCGGAGCTGAACCAGAATTGGCTGCCTGTCAGGCTGAGGGCCAACAAGAGAAAGCCTCCCAGCCCCAGCCAGATCAACCATTTCCGTCTGCGACGGCGCTCCCATTCGGCCATACTAGCGGCTGCATCTTCCCAGTAAGCCGGGTCATAGGTCACCGGCGTCTCGGCAAGTTTTTCCTTCATCCACTCTTCCATCTGCTTCATGACGCAACTTTCTTTTTGATCATTTGTGTGTGTAGGATCATTTTCTGCAAACGCTTTTTTGCCTCGGAGTAATGCCATTTTGAGCTTCCTTCTGGAATCTTAAGCATTTTGGCGATTTCCCGGTGTTTGTAGCCATCGATGGCATAGAGATTAAAAACTGTTGCAGTGGTCGGTGGCAGGCTACGGATCATCTGGTGAATGTCTTCGGCCTCCAGCGTGAGCATATCATAATCAATCGTCTGGTGTTTCTCAGGGATTTGTTGATGATCACTGACCTGAATGCGTTCCCGATAACGTTTGTCCTTCCGCAGTTCATCGAGAATGGCATTGATCTGTACCCGTCTGGCCCAGGCAATGAAAGGGGCATCCGGGGGAAGTTTTTTGAGGTTACGCAGAATCTTATAGAAGCCCAGGTTCAGGTAGGATTGGGCATCGTCCCGGCAGTTGGCGTAGCGCAGGCAAATGGGCATCAGGAATCCGAAGCACAACTCGAAGAGTTTGCTCTGGGCTCGCTGATCCTTTTGCAGACACTGCTGTAACAGCAGCGGGTCGATTTGCGCCATAAAAACTGGCTTCCTCTATGTTAAAGCAGCCGGGTCCCGAAGGACCCGACTGGGACAACCTATTAACTAATTCAAAATGAGACTAGCGAATGATCACTTTCACAGGGTCCATTTGAGCAGTTTCGTTGCTGATGCGCAGGAAATATACCCCTTTACTCAGCTCTGAAACATTCCAATTTACTTCATTTCTTCCCTGGAAGGCATCAATGTTTTTGATTGAGACGCTTTGTCCCATCATATTTTGCAAATCCAATGTCAGATCAGCAGCAGTCTTCAGATCCAGACGCAAGGTAAATTGCTCTCTGGCTGGGTTCGGGAAGAGACTGACGCCATTCGCCCCCAGAATATCATCCAGTCCAGTTGCATTCAGCGCGGTAACGGCATCAGTACCTACTTCGAATGCGAGATCTTCAGCGGCTGGATCATTGGCACCGAGCGTTACCACATAGTGATCCAGGCTACGTCCCCACATTTCAGCCCACACTTTATACGTTCCATATGGAAGATTGCTGATGCTGAATGCACCATCTGTGTCAGTCAATCCATAAGCAACTGGCAGGTCATTCATGTCGGTTACCAGAATGTGCATACCGACAATTGGGTCTCCTTCCGTCTTATTGGCACCTTGACTCACCAATCCGCCAATGAATCCAGGTCCACCGGGGTTGGTTCCGGGAACCAGATTGATGCCCAGGAATGGGAAGCTGTTCTGATTGACTTCGGTTGCATCATACCAGAAAAGCTCATCTCCATAGTAGGTCGGTAAGAAATTGGCAAAATCTGGATCACCGGAGTTCAAAGCCGCTTTCACAAAATAATTGCCATTGGGAGCATCGAAGAAAAAGAAACCGTTCATGCTGTCGCTGGCAAACGTATCTACCGCTGCCAATGTCCCTTGTACGGAATCATAGACAATCAGGAAAGCAGTGAAGTCGTCGACTGGATTGCCGTTGGCAAGCACCTGTCCAAAGATCGGGAAACCCGGAGGTGGCAGAACGACATTGGTTACCACAGTCTGACAAAGTGTATCCAGACAACCTTGACCGTTGTCAGTGATCAAGCATACATTGTAGGTACCAGCCTGAGCGTAGGTATGCTGGACAGAGGGCCCGCTACCGGTATTGCCATCGCCAAAGTCCCAGCTGTAACTGACTGCAGGACTGTAAGCGAAGAAGTCAAGAAGGTTTCCTCCCAGGGACAGGAAGCCGAAGTTTGCATCACATGGAAGTGGTGGAACAATTCCGATTGGTAGAACCTGACAGAGGGAATCGATACAACCATTGCCATCATCAACAACCAAACAAACAGTATAGGTATCAGGCTGGGCATAGGTATGGGTCGGATTCCAGCCACTGCCAGTATTGCCATCGCCAAAGTCCCAGAAGTAATTTGCATAAGAAGAATCGAGCGCAAAGAATGTGGCCGATAATCCAGAGAGAGAATCTGGAAAGCCAAAGAAGAGAGCACTACATCCAGGTTGATTGTTGCCGAGGGTGATCACCTGACAATGGGTATCAAAACAGTTGGTCGTAGAATCTCCGACCGTCAAACATGCAACATAGGTTCCACTCTGAGCATACGAATGAGTTGGAGACATTTGCGTCGAAGTATTGCCATCACCAAAGTCCCACATGAAGGTACTTCCTGCGGTAGGAGGCGTGGTGTTGTTGAAGACAACATCGAGACCATTGGAAGTTGTAAAGAAACTCGCCTGACAAGATGAGCTTGAAGGATCTACAAATATTGTCTGGCAACTGGTATCCATGCATCCCTGTCCATCATCAATGATCAGGCAAACGGTGTAGGTGTCGGCCACTGCGTAGGTATGACTGGGTGCAAATCCAGTTCCGGTATTGCCATCACCAAAGTCCCAGTTGTAAGACTGATAGCCAGGAATTTGTGCACAGAAGTAAGGCGAAAGACCGCCCAGACTGTCTGGGAAGACAAAGAAAGAAGCATCACAATTGGTATTGCCACCGCCATTGACGAATACAGGGCCACAAAACTGATCATAACAGTTATTGGCGCTATCTGAGATGGTTAGACAAACGACGTATACGCCAGCTTGAGCATAAGTATGAGCAGGATTCTGGCTGGTAGAGATATTGCCATCTCCAAAATCCCAAAAATAATCAGGGTTACCAGTGAAGCTTGACTGGTCAGAGAATACTTGGGTCAAACCACTGTCAGCTACAGAGAAGCTTGCCTGGCAACTGCTGGAATTCGTTCCAGAGACGACAATGGTCTGACAGTTGGTATCCTGACAGCCTTGTCCATTGTCGATGATCAGACAGACGTTGTAGGTATCAGGCTGCGCATACACATGGGTCGCAACAATTGATGTATCAAAATTACCGTCTCCAAAGTCCCAAAGGTAGGAAGCGTAGCTGGTCACCACCGGATCAAAAATTGCCGTATTGGTTCCAGGAATGTCTGTACCAAAGAATGAAGCATCGCAGGGCTGTGGTGGTGCAACACCAACAAAAACGGTTTGACAAAAGGTATCAGCACAAAAAGAATCTGAGACAATCAAACAGACGGTGTAAGTATCTGCTTGGGCGTAAGAGTGAAGCTCAAACTGATTGGTACCGGTGTTGCCATCTCCGAAGTCCCAGGCATAGTTCTTACCTGCCTGAAACGCCTGGAAAGTGTAGTTCAAGGGGTTGAAAGCAGAGTTTGAAGCAGCAAAAAAAGCATTACAGTTTGCCTGATTGTTGCCGCAGATACTGATGTCGTACACATTCAAAGGAGTGATATTGGTCAGGGCTGCAAACTGTGGCAGGCTGTTACAGTCCAACCAGCCGAGGACCAGACC
>JBCBZF010000641.1:0-4276 GCA_039815525.1 Bacteroidota bacterium
CCCTCCTGCTTTTCATCGCCTAAGCCCTCTTGTACATGTGTTCCACGAGTCACAAAGTTTCCGTGAGCCACAGGCATCTTCGGACACCTGTGCATGGTCCATGGCGCCAATGATACCTGATATGATACTGGACAGGATACCCCCAAGGATACTGATGAGAATTGTCAGGAAGAATGTTTGCCACCAATGGCCTTTGATCATTTGAAATGAGCGACGAATCGAATCAATCGCTCCCAACTGCTCATGTTCACGTACCATGAAACTTGGGTAGACAGCAACGATCATATAGATCAATCCTATGAAACCGATTATCCCAAAAATGACTGAAATGGCCACCGATTCCACGAGAACACCTAATCCAATGAGAAGTGCAACGGCTAAATATGCGCCCAAAACCATCAGGCCCATGATCAGAGAAAGCGCCAAATTGGGCCACATACTCTGAACCGCTTCCGTACGTAACAGGTCCATATTTTCATGGTCTTCTCCTCTTGCGTACAGATCGAGATGGTTATTCACCAGCCCTACCAGCATCAAATAGCCGGCCACTGCGGTAATGATCATCGCTGGAATGGCCCAGAGGGGAATATTTGAAAACATATCCAAATACATCTCCTGCAGATCGCTTACACTTGAGGGCGTAAACGCACCCGAAGAGAGTTGTTTCAGCATTTTACCGAATGCCAGCGAGGTCAGGATGCCCTGCATCAGGTAAATCGGACCGGCATAGAGAATAACCGCTTTCAGCAGGCTGCCGGCATTGTCGATCACGTATTTGAAGGTCGTGCTAAACAGATCGCCAAAATCGCGTCTTTGGCTTAGGTCAATTCGTTCCATGAAGGTTGATATTGAAGTTCCCGTGTTACCACGATGGGATAGATGATGTAGTACCAAACAATGAATGCCAGTGAAGCGCCGATGATCAGCAGCTTCAGGGCAATGTGCATATCTGCCAAGCGGGTGACAAAGCCTTCCAGGAAGGCGGCCATGATGAAGACTGGGACCAGACCGACCATGATTTTGACGCCTTTTTTTGCCCCTGCCTGAATGGACTGGGCTCTGGTGAAGGTTTTGGGAAAGAGAATGCTGTTTCCCAGGGCAAAGCCGGCTCCGCCGGCAATCACAATGGCTGATAATTCCAGCGTTCCGTGAATATAGATGATGGGGAGCGCCTCCCACAGGACATTGTTGTTGTGAAAAAGGGTCAGAAAAGTCCCGACCATGACACCATTGTAGAAAATCAGGTATACTGTGCCGAGGGAAAACAAAATCCCGGCGGCAAAAGCCATGAAGGATACTTTGATGTTGTTGGCAGCGATGAACAGAAACATGCGCATGCGTCCGTCTCCCTGGTATACGCCAGTCGGATTGCCGTCTTCGATGTTCTCAATGGTCATTTTGATATAGGATTCTCCCAGAATCAGCCGGGAAAATCCATCATCATGTAAAGTGGAGACAACCCCAATCACGAATGCCACCGTAAATATGAGGAAGGAGTACAGCATATACTTATGTGTATCCCGGTAGATGAGCGGTAATTCTTCGGTCCAGAAAGTCAGGATGCGGTTGCGCCTCTCTTTTTTGTTCCGATAGATGGCAAGGTGTGTCCGTGCGGCCAGTCCATTGAGGTATTTGGCGGTCTGACTTTTGGGATAAAACGTTCTGGCGTAGGCCAGATCGTCAGTTAACTGAACGTAGAGTTCAGCCAGACGGTCGGGATCAATGATCTCTGTGCTGTCGCCAAAGAGCTTGTTTTCGTACTCCAGCCATTTATCTTTGTTCCGACGCAGAAATGCGGGTTCTCTCATCGGCTTTTGTGTTATCTTTGAGAAGTTGTGCTTGAAAAATACATTTACCTGATGCCAAAGGCAACGTAAGTTACGAAAAACCATGAATACAATTGTCATCCCCACTGCACAAAATATTGAGCTTGAGTATCCCCAGGCTTCCCTGGGGGATCGAATGCTGGCTGGCCTGATTGATTTTTTGCTGTTGGTCGGCTATCTCTGGCTGCTGGCCATGCTGGACGTCAATTTCTTTGACGAACTGCTTGAGTTTGAAATCGCCTTCTTTCTGACGCTGCCCGTCATGTTTTATAGTCTGTTGTGTGAGATTTTCTTCAACGGCCGCACATTGGGGAAATATGTCATGAAGTTACAGGTAATCAATATGTCAGGTGCTTCGCCTGATTTATCCGGATATTTTATTCGCTGGATGCTGCGAATCATCGACATTTGGTCGGTCAGTTTCATTTTTCCGGGTTTGGTCGGAATTATCACCATTGGGGTAAATAAAAAAGGTCAGCGCCTGGGAGACATTGCTGCTGGCACGACGGTGATCAAGTTGAAGCTGGTTACCACTTTTGGCGACACCATGTTTATGCACACCGGGGAAGACTATCAGGTACGCTTCCCTGAAATCGGCAATTTGTCAGACCGGGATGTGGCCATTCTCAAAGAAGTTCTGGATGCCGGCATGCGCTCTTCCAATCCCGATCTGCTGTTCCGCCTGGCCAGTAAAGTCAAAGAAGTAGCTGGTATTCAAACCAATATGAATACCCGTAAGTTCCTCCATACCGTCCTCAAAGACTATAATCACCTCTACGGCCGCAAATAATTTCTAACGTCTTTGGCATTTCGGCTAACAAAAATAGTTGACGCAACAAACCTTCAACTTTAATGGAGGAAAAAGGATGTAAGATTTGCGTTTAACTTGTCGGTATTCCTATATTCATATCCGAATCGGAACTGCTTTCATAGCATTTAGGAGAATGTATAGCATTTTGGGGATGTAAGGTTTGATACTTTACATTGAGGTACTGTGACTTTCTGCACAGTGCGTGAGTCAGAATGATAGAGCATCGATTCACAACGCGGCAAACACGAAACTTCTTTCCCCTGATTGAGTGAGACAGGCATCTGATGTCTGGCACCTGATTTTTGTACTACTAACACAAAAATGCTGTACAGAGCATGAAGCAATTATTTACCTTGCTGATTTTATTGGTGGCAGTGAGCCTCGCGGGAATGGCACAAACCACCGGATTTTTTCGCAATACCAGTTGGGAATCTCTCCAATTTGATCGCCGCTTTCTCCTAACCAATCAAATCAAGGCCGTCCATGTGACTTCTTTGCAATTCCACGGAAAAGAATTGCCCAAGTCTGAAGCCCTACTGCAATTTGATGCCAGTGGAAATCTAAAGCATCACATCGAACTGGTGCAAAATGATACCAGCAAAGTGCAGGACTTTTTCTACACCAGTAAAGGTACCCTGGGATGGACACATACCAGAGACAAGGTCTGGAATAAAAAATACAAATCAGGTTATCGCTTCAATCGCAATCAGAGCATCTTCCAGGTAAAATCATACGAAATGCTTCGCAATGACGAAGTCATGTTGCTTGACACCCGGCAGTATGTTTACAATACAGATAGCTTGTTGACTGATATTCGCTTTTTGGAAAGCGGGAAAGTGGTCAAGACCCAAAAATACGATTACGACAAGGTCGGACGTGTAACCGCAGAACGCTTCCTGAACCGTGAAAAGGAAGAATACAAGTCCATCGAATACGTTTATAACGAATCTGGCCAATTAGAAAAAATTACCACCCGTGAAGGCAATCAGCGTGCGCATGTATATGAATACAATCAGTCCGGTAATCCGGTAAAGGTGGAGTGGCTGGAAGGCCAAAAGGATGCCGAAGATGAAAAACTGGAATTGATTGCGACGGTTAGTTATGAATATGATACCAAGGGCCGTCTGGTTGAAATGGCCCGGATTGACAAGCCGATGACCAAGGCAGCGCGGGTATCCCGCAAACAGTTTCAATACGAGTCTTTCCCCCAAGCGCAGAAAACAAAAAACTAGGCAGCAAATACGATAAGAATTTACTACTACTCGGCGTATTTTTCTACATGAATCCCCGGCCTGGCCGGGGATTTTCTGTTTTGCTATGAGATGTCTGGATCTCATCCGCTGAGAATTAATCCAAACCTTCGGTTTGCCTGGGATGGATCGCTATCTGTTTGTGATGCAAACCAAAACAGGTGCAGGGCTGCTATTTCGTATTCAGGGGCAGACACGCAGGTCTGCCCCTACCGGATCGCAGCAGGGCCGGATCGAGGACGTCTGGACGATTGGTGGCGGCGATGACTTTGATTTTTTCGTCGCTGCTGAATCCGTCGAGCTGCGAAAGGAGTTCGAGCATGGTGCGCTGCACTTCGCGATCTCCGGACTGTTCGCCTCCGAAGCGCTTGGTGCCGATGGCGTCGAGC
>JBCBZF010000773.1:0-3617 GCA_039815525.1 Bacteroidota bacterium
CCACAATGACAATCAGCAGCAAAAACGGATCAATGTCTCCGGTCAGAGCATACAGCATCACCCCTTGCGAAGCAATGATGACCGCCGCGAGATACAAAGCAATCGAACCAGGATACCCGATCAACATACTGGCCCCAATCTTAAAATCAATGTAGTGACCGTTGAATTGCATCCGGTCTTTGATGTGGGGGGCAAATGCCTCTAGTTCAGTCAAGACATCAGTTTGGGTCATAGCTTGGCTTCAGGCGGTAAAGAAGCAAGCTAAGCAGAAAATAAAATGGGTTCAAGTTGGGTTATGCACAGCTGAGGAAGCGCTTAGTCTTTCCGCACCAGATTGATCTCCGTCACCAGTCTTTCCGAATGACGCATCGGAATCAACCTACGCTTACGAATGGCCCATTTCATGTCTCGAATTCGGTTTTGTGGATCCAGCCATTGATGGAGAAAGAAGACATATCGGTTATCACCTGGGTTCGACACTTCTAGTCGGTAAGCCTCTGGCAATTCCGGAGCATAAATATATATCTCAGAAAATGATCTGATGGGACGCTCCACCCTGGCAAAACCATCTGTACCAATGATTTCGGGCGGGATTGGGCCGGCAAATGCACAACGGGTCATGGGGCGATCACTCAATCGCCAACGATTGTCTTTGGGCTTACGGAACGGACGGTATTTTCCCAAAGAAAAGGTCAATTCATTCCAGGCAATGGTATCGGCTTTCGATGATGCAGATTGGGAAGTCCCATAAGAATGAATGACTTTAAAGAAATAAAATTCCATCTTGTCAGTGTCTCCCTGCTGGCCACTTGCTACTTCTACTTCTGTTTCTGTTACCGATAAATGCGGATTTAGCCGTAAAGATCCGTTCTCCACCTGCCAGATTCCCTGCTGCTGCTTCTTTTGCAGTCCAAAGACCATTGTAGAATATGAACCGGGATAAAAGATAAAGTGCGAATCGGCTGAAAGGATCAAACTGTCATTGGCAAGAAAACCATGACCAGTGTAAGTTCCCGTCAGATCGGCAACCTCAGTTTTCTTTTGCCCTATCAGCAGGTGAGGCAGAAAAATCAGAAAAAGGCAAAAAGTAGGTTTCATGGCGTCTTTTCTCTACAAAACGCAAGTTTATTCAAAAAGTGATGATTGGAACAGGAAAAAGCCTAGAGCATGATCTGGGCAATCAAATAGTCCGCAACCACCATGGTCAGGCAGCTAAATACAACCGCTCGCGTTGAAGAGGCGCCGACTTCCAAGGCACCACCTTGGGTAAAATAGCCCTGATAAGCTGAAACGGTGGTGATCAAAAAACCAAAAGTAAAGGCTTTCACATACATCACCACGACCTGAAAGGGCTCATAATAGGTCTGTATCCCCAGCGTAAATTCAGATGCCAATACCTGCCCGGAAAAATCTCCCACCAATAAACCACCCAGGTGAGCCAGAAAGGCCGAAACTGAAACCAAAACCGGAAAAGCCAGCAATCCCCCAATAATTTTAGGCAAAATCAAATAGGCACTGGCATTGATCCCCATGACCTCAATTGCATCAATCTGCTCTGTAACCCGCATGGTGCCGATTTCGGAAGCGATTTTCGAACCGATTCGTCCAGCCAGGATAAAGGTCATCACGGTAGGCGAAAGCTCCAACAGAGTTGAAGCCGAAACGATGGTACCAATCACAGATCGAGGTACCAGGTCAGACACCAGCTGATAAGAGGTCTGTAATGTGGTTACCCCACCGACAAAAACAGAAATGATCACCACGATAGCCATGCTGCCGGTGATCATTGAAACCGTCTCATAGAGTGCCAGCGTATAATACACCTTGGCTTTCTCCATGGTTTTAAACATGCTGCGCAGCAGCATAAAATATCGTCCGGTGTGGAAAAAGAATTTTACCAAGGTCCTGGTTGAGATTTGTCGGCCTCAAAAAAAGTCATATTTACTGGATAATAAAAATTGTGAAGGGTGTGCTTAGGTCCCGCAATTTCGATAGCTTGAGCAAGTAAATCTGTTTATACCTGTAGAGAAAAGCATAGATGAAACCCAGCGTACTGATTACCGGTGCATCTAAAGGAATTGGATTGGCGGTTGCCCGCACCTTTTATGCACAAAATTATGAAGTGATTATCTGCGCCCGTGGTGCAGAGGGTCTGGCTGCCGCCAAGCAGGAAATGCCGGATCTACACACTTATTCCTGCGACCTGGCTGACAAATCAGCAGTGCTAAGCATGATGGCTGATATTGAAAAGCGTTTTCCCCGGCTTGATGTCCTGGTCAACAATGGCGGTCGTTTTTTGCCTGGTGGCATCCATGACAGCGAAACAGACGTATTCGAACAAATCATGGATACCAATCTCCGTTCGGCCTATTATGTAACTACCGCTGCGCTGCCAGCCATGATTGCCGCCCAGAAAGGCGACATCTTCAATATTTGTAGCGTGGCGAGTATCAAAGCCTATGCCGGGGGCGGACTGTATGGTATTTCAAAATTTGCTTTACTGGGCTTCTCCCAAAATCTACGGGAGGAAATGAAACCGCATGGCATCCGGGTAGTTGGGATTCTTCCAGGAGCCGTCAAAACTGCCTCCTGGGATGGGGTTGACTTACCTGAGGAACGTTTTATTCCAGCAGAGGATATTGCCAGTATTATCTGGAATACGCACTCCCTGAGCGACAGGACCGTTGTAGAAGACCTGGTGGTACGGCCATCACTCGGCGATATATAATATTCGTATATTCCAATTATTGTATTTTTTGTAAAAAATCATTTACTTGCGTTAGAAAGCAAGCAGATATGATTTGGATCTCCATTGATTCACACTAAATATGTGATCTAACGGCTTTTTTAAGCTGTTTTGGCAAACGAATTGGTTGTTTTACGCGTATTATATGTGTACCTTTTAGGTAGACTAAACCACGCACATCATGAAAATCAAACGCGTTTTCATTGAACCAAAATCATAATCTATCGACGAAACCTTACGCCTTTTCACCACCTAGCAAAACCCGAGAGTCTGGCCATGAAATATATGTTCGCCGCCATCGCCACCCTGCTCTTATCCCTCCCGAATGCGTTTGCATGGGACGACGACCGGATTGCCTTCGACATTCCTTTCCAGACCAAAGAGGTCCCGTTTTATACTTTCGCTGATTTTACGCCTCAAGTAGCGGTACGCATGGAATACGCCCGCTTTGATCTCACCAATATTGAAGAATGGATGGGGCTCAAAGACACACATGAGGCTTATGAAATTGATTTGGTTTTCACCAAATATCCAAAGGAAATCAGTAAATGGCGGACAGACTATTATCAACTTCTCAACGACCGTCTCAGAACACTTTTTGAACACGACCCAGGCCTGCGTTCCCCCAATATCAAATGGAACATGGTCTTACAAACGCAATGTATCACTGAGGATCAGGCGAAACGATATTTTCACGGATTTGTCATCAAACACCGCCCCCGAAATCGGGCCATTATTCGGGATATTAAGAGCCCCGAGCAACTCAAAACGCTCATCTCTGGTGGCGCAGTGGTGCGGGATTCCACGGTCATGCGGGTTTTGGAACGTAATCCTGAATGGAACAATATGCTGGTGGTCATGGATTGGACCG
>JBCBZF010001021.1:0-2629 GCA_039815525.1 Bacteroidota bacterium
ATATAACCAGGGAAACCATCCAACGATTAGGCGGGCAGATTGAATTAGAATCGGTGCCCAGTGAAGGAACAGTGGTGCGAATCTTTCTTCCCAATCTGCCGCTTCCAATGGAAGTCCCGAAACCCAAGCCTGCCACGCCGCTTGCTTCTGCCGAGGTAATGACAGGTTAATGTTAATTTCCCCTCCAAGCCTGCTAAAAAAACTTTAGATTGGAAGGTACTTTAGCCCCAATCAAATGAAAAGCCTTCGTCTGACCTTCCCAAATCGTAAAGGCCTGGAGTTATCGGCCAGTCTTGACCTTCCGGTAGGGGAATCTCCCAGAGCCTATGCTATTTTTGCCCACTGCTTCACCTGCGGAAAAAATCTGCGTGGTGAACGAAATATTAGTCTGGCGCTCACGCAGGCCGGTTTTGCCCTCCTGCGTTTTGATTTCGCTGGATTAGGAGAAAGTGAAGGCGAATTTTTCGAGACCAATTTTTCCACCAATGTATCTGATCTGCTGGACGCCGCTGCATTTCTTGCCCAGACCTACGAAGCGCCGAAGCTTCTGGTTGGACACTCTCTGGGAGGCGCTGCAGTGTTGATGGCCGGGCCGCAAATTGACTCTGTGGAAGCGGTGGCAACCATTGGAGCACCTTCAGAGCCAGCCCATGTCAAGCATTTATTTGACACCACTGAAAAGATGATCCGGGAGGAAGGAGAAGCCCAGGTGTTGATTGGTGGCCGACCATTTGTGATCCAGCGGCATTTTTTAGAAGATCTGGAAAAAACCAATCTAAAAGAGCAGATTCAGAAGTTACGAAAGCCTTTGTTGGTGATGCACTCTCCACAAGACACTGTGGTTGGGGTTGACAATGCGCGAAATATTTATGCTGCAGCCTGGCATCCAAAGAGCTTTCTGTCGCTGGATGGTGCGGATCATCTCCTGATGAAAAAAGCAGATGCCCTTTATGCAGGCCAGATGATTACCAATTGGGTCAGCCGATACATTGATCTGTCCGAGAAGCATCCTTTGCTCACGGATAAGCAGGCAGTGGTACGGATTGGAGCGAAAGGCTATACCACAGAAGTCAGGGCTGGTAAACATCACTTTCTCGCAGATGAGCCCACGTCGGTCGGGGGAGACGATCTAGGACCAACGCCTTATGACCTGCTGCTTGCCAGTCTGGGAACCTGTACTGCCATGACAATGCGAATGTATGCAGACCGCAAAAAATGGGATCTTCGCGAGGTTCGGGTTCATTTAGAACACAACAAAGAATATCCGGAAGATGCCACTGAAGCGGACAATCCGAAGAGTAAAATCGACGTGATTGAACGTGTAATTGAAATGGAAGGAGAACTAGACGAAAAACAACGGGCTCGTTTATTGGAAATCGCTGATCGTTGTCCTGTGCATCGGACCTTACACAATGAGATCCGGGTCAAAACCAAGATGGGCTGACCCGAAAGCCAGCCCATTTAATGTGTATATCGGTATGAGTTGTTAATATGGAGCTAGTTAATTGCTCCCATAAACCCAATGTACTTTAACCAGAGGATAGATGTGGTGAAGAAGATTGTCATCATGTTTATGACAATACTGAGCTTATGTTTCTCTTGTATGCTTTTGACAAGTCCAACAGAACAGAGTGCCAGCATCATCACGTATGTAGATGTTACAATTTCAGATTTATCTCCTGTGGATTGACCCGCAACGATCAGCCCGAATACGAAAATGACCCAGGCCGACATTGATAATATTTTTCCGTTAACAGCCATTTGTCCAGAGGGAAATCATGCTAAGATCTACTTACTCAATGTCAATTTTGATGGATTTCCGTCGTCCTTTTTTGTCCAGGAGAAAACGCTCCCGATAGAGCATAAAGGCTGTATCTCCCACATCTTTGAGGTAGACGTAGTTGAAACCACCGGAGAAAATAGCACCTAAGCCGGGAATCAGCGCGGCGGCTTTTTTCGCGAGGGTACGCTCGACAATCTCTTTGATAATGATCCGCGAAACATAGCTGGTTGCCCCCTTGCCAATTTGTTTGGTGGTAAAGTCTCCCATCATTTCGCTGTACACATTGTCTTCCCGACCTGCTTCAAAGTCTTTCAACTCGCCCAGGGAACGCTGCTTTTGCACCTTGTCTGAAGCAGTTGCGATTTTGAACGCCCGCATCATGAACTCCATCTCATAGGCTTTGTCATCAAGGGAAAGGCCTTCCGCTTTGGCATCATATCCGTAGCAGAGTGAAACCTGATAGATCGAGCGCAAGGATAGCATGAAGAGGGTTGGAAGATCGGCAATCAGACCTGGCCAGCCGACCAGACCGGTTCCAACACCGCTCAGGGTCGCCATCTGGGTATTGGTGGAAATGAACTTCTCAGAGACATGATCCAAATCATGGATCGAGGCTTTCTTCAGGTCAGAGATCAGTGCTGCTTCAATCTCAAACTCTTTGGTTGCAGTGAGTATATCAGTGCTATTGACCGTCCAGGAAGAAGCATCCTGTAGCTTTTCAATGATAGACTCGGTTACACCCGAAACACTGCCTTTTGCGTCGGACGGAATGAGCTTATCCGTCAGAAAGGTGATGGGTTTACTCACAAAATCCGTTGCCCGGTTGAGAAAACTGGGCTTCTCCGC
>JBCBZF010001227.1:0-1930 GCA_039815525.1 Bacteroidota bacterium
CCCTCTGTTAGCTGGCCCAAATTTTCTTCAAAGAATATCTGACTGTTGTAGTAGCGTAGTGGATCATTTTGGGCAAGAGTGGTCGAAAAAAACAGAAGCGTAAACAGGTAAACAGACAATTGCCGCATCATGGTTTGGGGATTGGATTTTGTGTACAATAATCCACTTCCCAAGCTGAAAGCGAAAGGCATTGCCAGCCATATATTTAACCATGTAGATATTTCAACAAAAGAGATGTTTTATCCACAAAAACAATCTACCAGCCCCCATTATCGCCCTTTTTCCTATCGATTGTCCAAAAACACATGCCACAGACTCAGGTAAGAGATTTCGCCTGTAGGAGAATATCATGCCGTCGAGGGGTAGCAAAAGTCAGATTCTAACCTTTGATCATTTGAAACAAATTGGGCCAGACCTTGCGGCCTGACCCTTTTGTTCACTTGACGTTGGAATATTCTTAGAAGTTCCCTTCGAGATCGATACCAGTTGCCAGACGCTCAATGGCGGCAATGTAGGCGGCGATTCGCATAGAACATTGGTACTCTTCATGTTTTTCCCAGACATTGTCAAAGGCACTTTCCATGATCGGTTTAGCCTTCTGTTGAATCTCTGGCTCTGAATAATAGTGGCCACGACGATTCTGTACCCACTCAAAATAAGAGACGGTTACCCCACCGGCATTGGCGAGGATATCAGGAATGATGAGGATGCCTTTTTCGTCAAGGGTCGCATCCGCATCGGCGGAAACGGGACCATTGGCACCTTCGACAATCAGTTTGGCTTTGATGTTGTCTGCATTGTCAGTGGTAATGGTGTTCTCAATTGCCGCTGGGACCAAAACATCCACGTCAAGCGCCAATAGCTCTTCGTTGGTGATTTTGGTTGCTCCTGCATAGCCTTCGAGATTACCATGTTCCTTCAGATGCGGAACCATTTCCCGAATGTTCAGACCATTTTTATTGTAGAAACCGCCAGTGTGATCGCTGACTGCAACGATTTTGAGGCCTTTATCAGACAGCAATTTGGCCGCCCAACTACCTACATTTCCAAAGCCATGGACAGCACAGGTACATTCGTTGGGGTTCCAGTTCAGTTTTTCAATGGCTTTCATGGTTGATACCATTACCCCCCAGCCGGTGGCTGGTACACGACCTTTGGAACCACCCAGGTGAAGTGGCTTCCCCGTTACCACACCAGGGGTATAGCCGTAGGTCCGGGAATATTCGTGAAAAATCCAGGCCATTTCACGGGAGGAAGTTCCCATATCCGGAGCTGGAATATCAGAGTCTTCTCCGAATACATCTTTCAGCGATCTGGTGTAAGCCCTGGTGATGCGCTCCAATTCGTCCTTACTGCGGACTTTCGGATTGAGGGTGATTCCACCCTTGGCACCGCCATACGGCAGTTCTACTACCGCACACTTCAGGGTCATCCAGCCTGCCAGTGCTTTTACCTCATCCAAATCCACAAAAGGAGCATAACGAATACCACCTTTGGAAGGACCAAGCACCGTTGAATGAACCACCCGGAAGCCTTCAAAGACGCGGGTAGAACCGTCGTCCAGCTTAACGGGGAGGTGCACTTGCATCACGCGTTCGGGGGCTTTGAGAATGTCCCGGTAGCGCTGATCGAGGTTGATGATGTCAGCCGCCTGGTCGAAGCGCGCCATCAACGATGCGTTGGGAGAAGGCTTGCTGTCATGCAGCGTGTTTAGCTTTACCTCTGCCATGTTTTTGTACTTTATCTGTTGAAAAAAGTAGTTGCAGTTTAAAAAGGTTGTTGTGCCAAAATTGGAAAAGGGGTTTGATATTTCAAACCCTGAAAATCAAGAACCTAAACATTGCAAAAGGAGGGATTGTTCGTTGCTACATTGCCAAATCACAGCAGGGAAAATTTGGCTGAGTTCTGCGACGGTGGCCTGCTGGCGCAG
>JBCBZF010000010.1:0-22039 GCA_039815525.1 Bacteroidota bacterium
CTTTGGGACTTTCTGCATAGAAATAACGGTGGCGCAGGGAAAAATGCGTGGAGTGTTTAAAATCATCCCAGGAAGTCCGGGGGTGATAGGAAGCCAATGCAGCTTTCAGGCTGGTCCAGCGTTGCATCCAGGGATTCATGCGCGTGCGTTTTGACCTTACAAACGCAATTTTCATCAAAAAGATCTTCGCCCTTGTTTGTCGTACCCGAAAAGCACGGCCATACATTAAACCCAACCCAAGATTGCAGGTCTAAGCGATACGTCAGCAACAGATATGAAAAAGTCTATCGTCTTCAGTCTCATCTTGCTTTTGTTTACTGGATGTCAACCCGATCCGGTTGCAGAAGTCCAGCGGCTTCCAGATTACAAGATTATACAAACCCCAACCTACCATGAACTCATTTCGCAGATTGGGATCGAAAAGTTGGGGCGGGCAGTTGAGAAGCCGAATGCAGAAGGTGCGCTGGGGAGAAACAAAGATGGATACTTTCATGTGCGCTTTCAACTGCGGATGACTGCTCTGACAGATTTTGCACTCATCAGCCAGCGACAGGATGCTTTAGCATTTTTTATCCAAAGCCTTGAATTTGCCTTCGCACACCAACTTTCAGAAGGCGATTTTCAGTTTGTTCCGCCGGATGCGATCCTGAATCAGCCTGACTATTCTCCGCCCACTGAAGGAGACCTGGCAAGTGGGGTAGCTTTTTTCAGCAGCAGTCTGGGCACTTCCTTACTGTCCCTACAGTCATCCGAGTGGTTCATGACAGATCCTGAATTAGACACGATTCGTCAGGCCGTCGCCCAACAAGCATCCGCCTACACCAGGCTGTTGCATTATCTCCTGGCGAAAAAAGACATCTTATTGGCCTATGACGCAGCGGCACCCAATCGTCTATTGTTTGACGCCATTGCCTTCTATTCTCTGGGCACCTATTTGGCACAGCCTGAGGCGCAGCAGCTGGGATTACAGTTTTTGTCTCAAGCCATAGACCAAATAGATGGGACGGAGGGATATTTTATTGAAGGAGGCGGGTGGGACTCAAGTTATAATGGCGTCGCGATCAAGCTGGCCATGGAAATGCTGAGCATTCTCCCCTCACATCAGACAGAGCGTTTACAAACCGTCATCACTGCTGCTACCAATTGGCAAATCAGCAGAATCCAATCCGACGGTCGTATTTCGCAGGCAGGCAATACCAGGGTCTTTCCTGGTGGTGAGCGTTTTCTTGGAATGGAAAAACAGATTGATTATGCGCAGACCGTAAAAGCCTTACACTATTTTTCCAGCTTCACAGCCAGCCCTGAATTGGTGGATTTGGGTGAAAAAGTATTGGCCTTCTATCAGTAAAAGTAAAGGCATCTTTCCCGAAAGAAAGATACCCTTCATTACTCTGGTAAGGCATACCGTCCACAATTTGGGATTCGATACATGACTGACAATTGACCATCTGATCAAATGTCTGACAATCTGATAAGCTTAGCTGAATCCATGAAAGCAAGAAGGCCATCCCACTTGTGCAGGATGGCCTTTTTGACTAATGAGAAAACTTATCTCGTAACCGGAATGGTGCTCAGCAGTTTGATGTCCTTAGGATCAGTGTAGTCGTATTGTGCGACACCATCGGCACCGATCATGATCAGGGTACCTTCATAAGGAATCACATCAAAACCCTGCATATCCGGGAAGTGGGCTAATTTTTTGTTGCCAGAGTTGATGGGGTCTTTGGCATCGAAGACGCGCAGACCGGCTTCACCATCGGCGATGAACAGAACACTCTGGTCAACCCCCACACCATGTGGATTGGTCATGGGGAAGGTACTCATCAGACGCGGCTGGGCTGGCTGACGAATGTCGACAATGTCGAGTTGGTTGGCAAAGTTGTCACCACAGCGACGACCGTCGCCATTGCGCAATGTTACATAAGCATAGTCGCCATCTGTAACCACCGGATCACATGAGTTGGCGTGTTCCAGTACACCTTTCAGAGTTGGGTTATCAGCACCAAACTCAGTCGTGAAAATGCGCATACCATTGGTGGCACCTACGAACAAATATTCGCCATTGGAGAAGATCATTTCTGCTTCTCCGCCCCACATGTCAACTGGTACTTTGTTGGTCAGTACCGGCTGACCGCAGACAGCAGCGTTGAAGACCCACATTTCCTGTGGCAGGATCACATACATGTGCTCATCCTGAATGGCGAAGCGGGACATAGAACCCGCTTTGCCAGGAGAGGCAGGATTCACGGAACGTGAGATAGAACCAACGGTCCGCACAACATTTGGATCAACCTGATTCAGTTCCCAAATCGCAGGGATACCAGTTTCGCAGTTGTATGGCTCAGTAACAATTTCTTCAACCCACTCAACCACAACACCTTGAGAAGCATCGGCCACATAGCCACGGTATTCCACGATGTGCGGCATGGCATTGCGTACACGGTTTTCGAGTACTGGTTTGGCAGGATTGCTGATGTCAAAGACCAGGAGATCTTTGGAGCTGTCGAGATAGAGTTTATCACAGTTTGCCTGGATCTCATAGTTGCCGGGTACACGAAGGAAACCCAATGCCACTGGATTGGTGGGATCGTCATTGTCAAGGACATGAACACCTTTTCCGACTTCATTGATGAACAAAAAGGCATCTTTGATATAAATCTTGCCAGGATTTTTGATGTCTTGTGCTGGAAGCATTTCAACTGCACCTTCGAATGCAGAAGCTGTCATGTAAACAGGGCTGTACTTTGCATAGGTGTAATCCAGGTTGCAATTATCCCGGACGCAGCCCTGCAGGAAGAGAGCCGAGAGCATGGCGAGCGCCATGACAGAGCGGAAAATTTTTGTGCTGAGTTTCATTTTATTTCTGATTGAGTGGTCTGTTGGATCACTGCTTGGCTGAGTTTGGCAGCGTATTCATGATATCAGACGTCCATAGAAGTAAAAGCGCTGGAAAAAACAGAAACTTATTCGCGAAATATGGGTATTTTTTGCAGATAAGAGCCTTTCCAGACTGTAATATACAACATCTTCAAACCATAAAACATGCAATTTCTCCTGCGAATCATATTTTGTCTCATATTTCTGTCTGGCTTGGCTTCGGTCGCTTTTGGACAGAAAATATTTGAGCAGGATGTGGTTTATTTGAAAAATGGCAGCATCATCCGGGGGGAAATCACAGAGCAGAAGCTGGGCGAATCCGTGTCAATCCAACTCATTACCGGCGAAGTTTATGTTTTTTCTCACCAGGACATTGAAAAAATCACGGTAGAAGGGCCTAAATTCTCCAAAATTCGTCTGCGTTATCGCAAGGACTTGCGCACTGTTTATTACAGGAAACCCGGTCTGTATAATTCTGTCAGCTTTGGTCTGGCCTTTAATGAAAGCCGTTGGGGTGGTGTTGAGGCGTTTCCGTCCTTGCAGTATAAAGTGCATTACCACGTCAATCAGTTTGTCAATGTTGGTCTGGGGGCAGCACTGGATGGATATGGACAAGGCTTGATTGTGCCTCTTTTTGGAGAACTCAGCGGTGATTTACTCCGCCGCAAAGTCACCCCCTTCTATCTTCTCAACGCAGGTTGGGGCATTGGGGCAGCACCGGGCTGGCAGGTTCGGCGGCTGGATGGGAAGGCCATGGGCATGGCCGCAGTCGGTCTGAAGTTTCGTACGTATCGCCGGACTGAATTTCTGTTTAGCGTTGGCTTCAAATTTCAGGACTCCTACCAGGAGTTTCAGGAATTTCCACAGGATTGGTGGACCCGTCCCCAGGTTCAGGACCCGCCACTGGTCAAAGGCACGCGTCGCTATCAAAAAATCATGTTCCAGTTTGGTGTTGCCTTCTAAATCGACTTTCCATCATGTATCGTATCATATTCATCGTTTCTCTCCTGATTAGTATCTGTGGCTCCCTTTCAGCTCAATACAATCATTATGACTATTTCAAGGAGGATGTAATTTATCTCAAAGATGGGACCATCATTCAGGGAAAAATCCTTGAGCAGAAGCCCGGAGAGTACGTCAAGCTCGAGCTGGTTGGTGGGAGTATTTTCATCATTGAGCAGGAAAAAATTCAGCAAATCACCTATGAGAAAGGACGCTTCGACCGAATCAAGCGGAATTACAATCATGGTGAACGAGGCATTTTTTACCGGGAAAAGGGCTGGTACAATCACATCAGTCTGTCTACTGGCTTTGGTCAAAACCAATGGGGAGGCCTTCGGCTTAACCCTGCCATCCGATACCGGAAAGGCTATCGTTCCAGCCGTTTGCTCGGTCTGGCCGCTGGTTCTGGCATTGATTTTTATCCAGAAGGCATTCTCTTACCAGTGTTTGTAGAAGCGAGTGGTGATATCCTTCGAAATCACATATCACCTTTTTATCTCGTTCAGGCTGGATACAGCCTGGGCCTTGGGCCATCAATGCGCAACATTCAGGGCGTACAGGGTGGATTCACCTGGCAAGCAGGAGCCGGACTCAAGTTTCGCGGTTTCAACAAAACCGAGTGGCTACTGGGATTGGCCTACAAAGTCCAGGATATCAATTTCACCCTTCGTCCTAATGAGCCAAACGGCAGGCCGGCTGAAGCCAGGATCACCCGTGCAGGCCTGGTGATTCATTTCAGCTTTGCGTTCTAAGATGCTGCTGCGAGGGTGACATCGTAGAGGCGTTTTGCACATCACCTCTACGAAAATCACATATCTTCTTACCTCAGGTCCTAATTCCTGGGCGGCTTTGTCTCCGCCAACTCATGGATCGCTTTCACCAAGGTGTCCAGTTCATTGAGGCTGGTATACACCTGTGGGCTGACCCGTACACCAGGCACAACATCAAGCAATGCGGTGGTATACAAGCTATATTTTCGCAACAACGCATTGTGAAGATCCAGTGGTTTCCAACCCTCGAGGTTAAAGCTGCAAATGGCACAGGTATTGGCGGCATTCGGAATACTTGTAAATGAAAGCCTCGGTATGTCTGCGACGCGCTCCGTCCAATATTTTTTCAAATAATTCAGACGACTTTGTTTTCGGGCAATTCCAATTCCTTCATGAAAACGAATCGCATCGTTGATCGCCAACTCCACACCCAATGAGCGGGTCCCCAGATGCTCAAACTTGCTCATCAGCATCAATTCTCCTTCCGGATAGCCATTCAGTGGCCATACCTTCGGAATGTGTTCTTTCTTCATATACAACATCCCGGTCCCAAAAGGTGCGCAAAGCCATTTATGAAGACTGGTTGCAAAAAAATCACAGTCGAGGTCTGGAACATGAAAGTCCAGTTGGGCAAAAGAATGCGCACCATCGACAATGGAGTAAATGTTGTTTTTCCTGGCCAATTCACATAAAGCCTCAGCAGGCATAATCTGTCCCGTCAGGTGAATAACATGACAAAACACCATGGCTTTGGTCCTGGGTCCGATGGCATCTGAATACAACTTGACGACTTCATCAGGGTCGTTTAGCGGAATCGGCAAAGAGATTTTCTTAATCTTGATTTTGTGTCTTCTCTCCCGCAAATCCAATGCATTGAGGACACTTGGATAGTCTTGTTCCGTTACAACAATTTCATCTCCTGATTTAAGATCCAATCCCATGATGACCGTGGCGAGTGCTTCTGTCGCATTGCGCATGACCGCCAGTTCGTCAGCTTTACAACCAGCCAAACGCGCCAGATTCTGGTGGACCGTCGGCCGGGTTCGTCCCAGTATACGCCACATATAGAAACCTGGGGCCTCATTGGACAGAGCGTTGTAGCGATTGACTTTCTCCTCAACCAAACGCGGATGAGGGCTGACCCCACCATTGTTGAGGTTGATCATGCCCGCTGAAACGGTGTAGGCTTGTCGAACAGTATGCCAGAAGTCCTCGTCCCGCGCCGCTAGCTCGGGATCTGATGAAAAAGATGTGAGTTTTTTCGCAATATTGACAGTTCTTTCGTTAAGAACAGGCAGAGTAAATAGTGATGTGCCGGCAAAGCCCCCAAGGGAGCGAAAGAAATTTCGTCGTTTCATGTAGTTTTGTTCTCATATAGGTTGCCGGTATGCTGAAACATACAAGAATCTTCTATCTTCCCCAAATCAAGTAGCAGGTACATGTTCCTCTTTTTTGATACAGAAACAACCGGATTACCAAGCAATTGGAAAGCACCGATCACTGAAGTTGATAACTGGCCACGTCTGGTTCAGTTGGCCTGGTTAGTCACGGATGCGAAGGGAGACGAACTGGATCGCCATAATTACATCATCCGACCGCAGGGTTTTCGGATTCCACAGGCAGCAGCCAGCATTCATGGGATCAGTACTCAGCAAGCAATGGAAGAAGGCATCGCCATTGAGGAAGCTTTACAAAGTTTTGCAGATGCAATAGATGCGGCCGCCTATTTGGTAGGGCACAACATCAGTTTTGACGAGAAAATTGTTGGGGCGGAATTTATCCGGGCTGAGATGCCGCACCTGATGTTTGAACGACCAAGATTGTGCACCATGAAATCGGCCATTGATTTTTGCGCGATACCAGGTAAATATGGCCGGTCTAAAAACCCCTCCCTGACCCAATTACACCAAATCCTTTTTGCAGAAGGCTTTGCCAATGCCCATGACGCCATGGCTGATGTCGATGCCTGTGCCCGCTGCTTTTTTGCGCTGGTGGAAGAAGACGAAATCCAATTGACCTAACTCATACACAAGCATGTCTGCTCCTCTCCATGACTGGCCCCGGGAACTGCGACAACTCAGCCAGAAATTCACCACTGCTTTTGGACACTTGACCGAAGTAGAACTCAATGTCAAACCTTCGCCTGAGCAATGGAGCATTGGACAAAATATCGACCATCTCATCACCATCAATGAGACCTATTTTCCAGTCATTGAACAACTTAGAACTGGCACACTTAAGCTGAGCTGGGTGGCCAGAATTCCTTTTTTGGTGCGTCTCTTTGGCAATGAGATCTACAAAGCGTCCAAAGCAGACCGCCGGAAAAAAAATCAAGACCTTCCCACTTTGGGAACCTGGCCAAAGTTCCATCCCTGGCGACATTCTGACACAATTTACCAGTCAGCAGGAACGATTAATTGAACTGATGGAAGACAGTCAGGATCTGGTAGCGGCCGGAAAGATCATCCACTCGCCCGCCAATGCCAACATCGTCTACAAGCTTGACCGGGCCTTTGACATCATCGTTGTCCATGAAGAAAGACATTTCGAGCAGGCCAAAGAGGTGGATGAATGGCGTAAAAAGAACGCTTGATTTCTGTAATTTGCTGTTTTGAATGCCAATGATGGGTATATGAACATTGCCTTCCTTCTTGAGCTCTTTCGTCAGTCGGGACGTGTCAGCACTGACACCCGCAAAATCCAAAACGGAGACCTTTTCTTTGCCCTAAAAGGAGCCAACTTCAATGGCAACCTCTTTGCAGCACAGGCATTGGAAGCTGGTGCTTCCCACGTCGTCATTGACGACCCAGACGTCCATCAGCCCGATGACAAACGCTACATTCTGGTCAAAGATAGTCTCAGGGCATTGCAGGAATTATCCCGCGCCTGGCGGCGTACTTTTGACATTCCGATCATTGGCATCACTGGCAGCAATGGCAAAACCACCACCAAGGAACTGATGTATGCGGTGTTGGCGACGGAGAAGAAAGCCTATGCCACGGCCGGTAACTTCAACAATCACATTGGGGTTCCGCTCACCTTGCTGGCCATGCCAGCGGATACTGAAATTGCCATCATTGAAATGGGTGCCAACCAGCCCGGCGACATTGCTGAACTGGCCGACATTGCCGAGCCAACCCATGGCCTGATCACCAACATTGGGCGTGCCCATCTTGAAAAGCTGATCAACCTCGAAGGTGTCCGCCAAACCAAAGGGGCACTGTTTGACTTTGTGGAAGCACATCAGGGGTACATTTTCCTCAATCAGGCTGATCCCCGACTGGTCCAAACGGCACAATCCATGACCTCCATCTCTACCTATGGTACGCCCGAGAGTATATGCCACGGCGAAGTAATTGCCCGACGCATCAACGGCATGGACATTCGGGTACAACACCAGGACTGGGATGAGGCCTTGATTTTTTCTACCCATTTGACGGGTGATTACAATGCCCACAACATCCTGGCCGCCATCAGCATTGGCGTGCATTTTGGGATTTCGACCACTGCCATGCAGGCAGGCATCCGATCTTATGTGCCCACCAACAACCGCTCACAATTAATCGAAAAAGGCGGTAAACGTATTTTACTTGATGCCTACAACGCCAATCCATCTTCCATGCGCGCGGCGATTGAGAATATTTTTTCCCACCAGAAAAAGACCGGACTGATTTTGGGAGATATGCTTGAGTTAGGAGAAGAGGCAGAAAGCATTCACGCAGAAATCGGTCAGCTGGTCAAAAAATGTCAGCCGCTGGTCATGATCGGGGTTGGTCCCCTCATGCAAGCAGCCGTGCAGGAAGCAGGGCCACAGGCCCATGCCTTTGACAATGTAGCGTCGCTTCTACCTCACCTCGGAGTCTTGCTGGCAGACTGTGAAATGGTCCTGATCAAAGGATCACGGGGGATTGCTTTAGAGCGACTCATGGATTATATCTAGGTAAAATTCGAAAAATCAGGCGTTTTTATTCTAGTTTGAGGTGACCTTTGGCGGAGCTTTGTGTCATAATGACAAATTTATCCCCAGCGGTCCATCTACGACACTATGACCTATTTGAGAAGCATTGAGCGCATTGGGAAAGTGTATCGCATGAAGTTGTCTGAATATGGCATTCGGACAGTGGAAGATTTACTTGATCAATGTGCTGATCCAACGCAACGCAAACAATTTTCTGAACGTACGGCTATTTCCGAAGAAAAATTACTGGACTGGGTCCATAAGGCTGATCTCTTTCGACTGAAAGGCCTCAGCTCTCAATACACCGAATTGCTGGATGCAGCCGGTGTCAAGAGCATGGTACATCTGGCCCAGGCTGACCCTGGAAAACTGGTCGAAAAAATGCGGTCTGCCAATTTTGAGCTGAAATTGGTCCGGCAAATTCCCGGACCCAAGCAAGTAGCGCAATTTGTGGAACAGGCCCAGCAGACCACACCTATGGTCAAGGAATAGTTGAGTTTTGCATTTTTGTTATCAAGCCGCCCTTTCCACAAGAGAGGGCGTCTTTGATTTTAAGTATATCTTTGGAAAAGAATCACATGGAACCCAAATACGACCGCATCGGCGACGACTACAATCACACCCGCAAAGCAGATCCTTACCTACTCGATCGCTTCCATCAATTACTTGCGTATCAATCCGGACAGACCATCCTCGACATTGGCTGCGGTACGGGCAATTATACCATTGGCCTCCATCAAAAAGGGGTACAACTGATTGGGGTTGATCCGTCAGAAAAAATGCTCACCGAAGCGCGCGCGAAACATTCACATGTCCATTGGGTACAGGCCGCAGTGGAAAGTCTGCCACTTGACGATCAGAGCGTGGATGGCATTGTGGCCAGTCTGACCATGCACCATTGGCAGGACCCGGCCAGCGGCTTTCGCGAACTCTATCGCATTGCCAAAGCGGGCAGTCGCATGCTTTTGTTTACCTCCGACCCACAGCAAATGGCCGGCTATTGGCTCAATGCCTACTTTCCGAAGATGCTGGAAGTTTCCATGCAGCAAATGCCGCGTCGGGAAAGCATCATTGCTCATCTCAGTGAAGCAGGTTTTGAGATGCTTGCAGAAGAAAAATACTTCGTGCGGCCTGATTTACAGGATCTCTTTTTGTATGCCGGCAAAGAACGACCACAGATGTATCTCGATCCAGGCGTTCGCAAAGGCATTTCATCCTTCTCAGATCTTGCCCACCAGTTAGAAGTGGAAATCGGCTTGGCCCAATTGCAGGCGGATATACAAAGCGGACACATTGATACGGTGATAAAATCCTACGAAAACGAAACAGGCGACTATCTGTTTCTGGTCGCGCAGAAGCCCGCTTAGCAACACACCATACTTTTTATACGCAGGCGGATTAAGCCAATGCTAAACCAATGAAAGCACAATTATACTTTACCGTATGTTTGTTGGTCCTGCTGGGTCTGATCGGATGCGGTGAGCCAGCCAAACCCATTCCAGCCAAACCTCTTTTTGGGAAGGCCGAAACCGCCGCCATTTTTGAATCCATTCGGCCACCTAGCCAGATCTATCAAGTACAAGCGGAAAAAGATCAGGTTGTCAGCGGCAAAGATGGCACCTCCGTTTTTGTTCCGCAAAATGCCTTCGTCGATGCCTCTGGCAAGCCAGTTGAGGGTGAGATCCAGATCGAACTGGTCGAAGCGGTGAAGAAAAGCGATTTCATTCGCGCCAATCTCCAGACCATCTCCGATGGACAGCCACTCATCTCCGAGGGCATGCTCTACATCAACGCCACCGCCAATGGCCAGCCCCTACAACTTGCCGAAGGCAAGACTTTACAGATCGACCTACCGCAGGTCGGTGCCGGGGAGGAACCAGCCAGCTTGTTTTCGGGTAGCTTTGATGCGGACGGAAATCTGAATTGGACGCAGATGGGAGAGATGGAGAATCGGATGATTCCTTTGCCTTTGGAGATGTTTGTATTCGAAGATCCTATGTTCTACCCACCAGTTGAAGTTGTTGAAGGAAAGTACTCTTATGGGTTGGACTCCCTTTTATTCAAGAATTCCCGCTTTCAAAACACCTTCGTTTCAACCAGGGCGTTTCAGCGTAGATATTTCGCCATGAGACTCGCTGACCAACAAATTAATAGAGCAAGATGGTTCATGGAAGGGCCGTTTGCGATTGAGGAAATGGTCCATCCCATAACGGATATTTATCTCGATGGACTTCACGATGACCTATGGAAGGCTGATTCGCTCGCATGGAAATACCTGCAATCTAACGCCCCTGCCATGTTGGGAGGAGAAGATTCGACTGTTTATACACCGAATGCAAACCCTTTTCTCCAGTTTTATCAGAAAGGCTTGACAAAGGTAGTACCGGTTAATTATCAGGGTGTCAATCTTGAAAGTGAACAGGCCGCAGAACAATTGGTGCAGAGTGGCGTGAACCAGGAGCTTATTGGACAAATCATGATCGAATATGAAAAGCAAAAGACTTTACGGGAAGCCATGCTAAACGAAGCCAAAAAGCGGAAACAAGAACAGGCTTTTCGCCAATTGCAGACCAACTGCTTCTCAATTACCCAACTTGGCTGGATCAACTGCGACCGCTTTTACGATGATCCACAGGCTGTGCCAGTAGAATTATTTGTCACAGTGGATGGCATACATGAGAGCGGCGCGACCAATGTCTCCCTCATCTTCCAGGGGCGCAATCTGGTTCTCAACGGCAACAAACTGCCGGATGGACGATTTAGCATGACAAGAGAGAGTGAGTTTTATACCACCAGGCTTCCTATCGGCGAAAAGGTAACATTGCTCGCTCTGGGGATGAATGATGGTACCTCTTACCTCGCACAGAAAGAAATGGTGCTAACGGAAAAAGGGGAGGTGCAACTCAGCTTGGAGCCGCATTCACAGGCAGAAATACAAGGCATCATCGGGAAGATGTGAGGCAATCAGTTTTGCTGATTTTTGACCACATAAAAGACGGTCAATGCCAAGACCACAATGACACCTCCGAGAAGCAAGGCAATGGTTCCGATACCCAAAACTGATTCCATATTCGATTCAAAATTTGTTGGGACAAAGTTCGTAATTCTTTTGACCAAAACCATGCAGAAATCATAGGTTCCCAAACGGCTTCATGGTTTTCACGGATTGTCTTTTCTTCCCAATGCCGTTTAATTTGCACAGGCACACATCATGTAAACATAAACAACCAAAAACACATGCTTGGATTACTTTTTATCTATTTCATTGGAAAGGCCTTTTATGATCTGGCGTTCGATCATGATAAAAACCAATGGGGCTTTGCCATTCTGGGCGTCGCGTCTTATTACATCGGCAGCTTTGTTGGTGGTTTTCTAGCGGGTGGAATTTATTTGGTCGCCTCAGGTGCAATTGTAAATGATTCTCATGATTTGATCTTGACGCTGATCGGGATTCCCTTTGGCTTACTGAGCTGCTATCTCACCTACCGCATTCTGAAAAAACGCTGGGAGCGCAGAAATCAGGTGGATATGTCTATCATTGATGAAATTGGACAGGGAGAGGGATAAGCAACGGATATGACCAAAACCCCATTTTTCAAACTGATAGAACGATTGCGCAGAACAGAAAATCGCTTTTCTGACTGTATACATGCATTAGAAGACTTACCCAGACCTGAAATGGGTATGGTCGCCTTTGGGTTCATTCATTTCTATTACTGGTGGATCTTAAGAGTACACGGAACAGAAAGAGCGGGTGAGAATTTGTCAGAGGCTCAGGAACTAGCTTTACGATTATTACGATTGGAGAAAGCAGATCCTGTTAAAGCAAAGGCACGTTTATTCAAAGAATTTGATTCATATGTAGAGGCATTTCAAAAACTGGAGATAAAGGAGATCAGGACGATCGGATATTGGTCTGGTGAGGGTCCCTCAAATGACCATCATCCTGACGCAGAAGACTTCATTGTTGATGCCCCCTATCCTCACCAAGCAGATGTGGTCGCCTATTTGAAAAAAGGAACACGCATGCCTCATATATCTCTGGGCTTTAGCATCTGCCGGATTTGCGGGATCTCAAATGGCACCCAGGATCTCAGCGACGGGAAATATATGTGGCCGGAGGGGCTGGCCCATTATGTAGAAGCGCATCAATTACGCCTTCCTGCAGAGTTTGAGAAACACGTTTTATCGGATTGGCAGCCAGTTGATACAGAGAATATGTGGCCAGGCAGCTACCGGATTAAAACAGATTGGTGGGATGGCATGAAGAAAAGTCCTTTCAAAGAAAAGAAGTAACATCTACTTTACTCTTGGGGGATCGAAATGAGCCCCCAAAAACATTTTCACCCAAATCCCACATTTCACGGCCTTTTTCCCTAATTTTGCAGCCGCATATGCAAAATTTGAGAAACATCGCCATCATTGCCCACGTCGATCACGGGAAGACTACCCTGGTCGATCGGATGCTCATTACCGGTAAGCTGTTTGAAGATCATCAGAAACCCGGCGAGCTGATCATGGATTCCAATGACCTGGAACGTGAACGCGGCATCACCATCCTCTCGAAAAACGCTTCGGTTCGATATAAAGACACCAAAATCAACATCATCGATACACCTGGTCACTCCGATTTTGGCGGAGAAGTTGAGCGCGTGCTCAACATGGCCGACGGGGTATTGCTGTTGGTGGATGCGTTTGAAGGCCCCATGCCACAAACCCGTTTTGTGTTGCAGAAGGCCCTGAGCCTGGGCCTGCGGCCCATTGTCGTCATCAACAAGGTAGACAAACCAAACTGTCGCCCCATCGAGGTGCAGGATGCAGTTTTCGAACTGATGATCGAGCTGGATGCGGATGAATCTCAGTTGGAATTCCCAACTGTCTATGGCTCCGCCAAAAATGGCTGGATGAGCGCTGACTGGCAGCAGGAAACCGACAACATTCATTATCTGATGGATGTGATTCTGGAGCATGTGCCACCGCCGACCGTTTCAGAAGGAACGCCACAGTTGCAGATTACTTCGCTGGATTTCTCTTCCTATGTAGGTCGGATTGCCATTGGCAAACTGGTGCGGGGAGAACTGAAAGAAAACCAGCCGGTTGCCCTGGTCAAGCGGGATGGCACTGCCAAAGCCAATCGCATCAAGGAACTCTTCGTCTTTGAAGGTCTCGGCAAGGTAAAAGCAGAAAAAATTGGCGCCGGCGAATTGTGCGCCATTGTTGGTCTGGAAAACTTTGAGATTGGTGATACGGTTACTGATCCAGAGGTTCCAGAAGGGCTGCCGCCGATTACCATCGACGAGCCGACCATGAGCATGCTTTTCACCATCAATAATTCTCCTTTCTTCGGGAAGGAAGGCAAATATGTGACCTCCCGTCACCTCAGGGAGCGTTTGGAAAAAGAGTTGGAGAAAAACCTCGCGCTGCGGGTAGAAGAGACACAATCTTCAGATTCCTATAATGTCTTCGGCCGGGGGGTACTGCACCTCTCCGTCTTGATTGAAACCATGCGTCGCGAAGGCTATGAATTACAAGTTGGTCAGCCGCAGGTCATCATCAAGGAAATTGAAGGCAAAAAGTGTGAGCCCATTGAGGCCTTGACCATCGACCTGCCGGAAAACTTTTCCGGGCGGGCCATCGACATGATTACCCGCCGCAAGGGCGAACTCACCCAGATGGAAGTGCGGGGCGAGCGGGCCATTCTGAATTTCAATGTGCCTTCCCGCGGTCTGATCGGTTTGCGAAATGAGCTATTGACGGCAACTGCTGGTGAAGCCATCATGGCCCATCGCTTTGAAGAATTTGCGCCTTTCCGGGGCGAAATTGAAAAGCGGATCAATGGATCGTTGATCGCTCACGAAACGGGTGTGGCATTCGCGTATGCACTCGACCGTCTGCAGGACCGTGGCAACTTTTTCATCGCACCACAGGAAAATATTTACGAAGGACAGATCCTCGGACAGAACGCCCGATCAGAAGATTTGGTGGTCAATGTGACCAAATCCAAGAAACTCAGCAACGTTCGCGCGGCAGGTTCCGACGACAAAGTCAAACTGGCGCCACCGATCCGTTTCTCGCTTGAGGAGGCCCTGGAGTACATCAAGGACGACGAATACGTTGAAGTTACTCCTGAATCCATACGTCTTCGTAAGATTTATCTGAAAGAGCACGAGCGGAAAAGGAAGTAGCCTCAAACCTGCGTGTCGGGGGGTGATCAACCAGACCTATGTGCCTGATTTTATAAAGACGCCATAAATGGATGTCTCTACGGAAAAGCATTTTTATAAAATGTCAACCTTTACACCAGCATATTTTTCCGGGGAAGAGCAGCAGGCACTCCACCAGTCGGTGGGGAAAAATCTATCATCCGTCCGTTATATCTTTTGGAAAAACCTGGCCGATCCATTTCAATCACTGGATTGGATCGAGCTGGATTTTGCGGATGGCAGTTGTATCAGTCTGGCCAGTGGGGAAGAAAGTGATCGGATATTGGTTCGCTCAGAGGCGATGGATTTTGCCGGGGAAAGTGCCCGGCTCCAACAGCAGTTCAACGGTCAGGTTGGTCTGAGTCAAATGGAAATGGGACGCAGCTCTGTCTGGAGCAAGGCACAGGACCAGGCTCTGGTACGAATCGGCCTGATCAGTCCTCATGCAAATCTCTTTCACAGCCATTTTCTCTGGCTGGACTTTGGGGCTTCTGCCCTGCCCATCCAGCTGATGCAGGAAGGTTTGATGGCCGCCGAAGGCGGACCGACCGAGCGCATGCATTTCTTGCAGTAGTCGTGAGCCTGCCTTACTGGCAATTTTTCTCCAATACTGCCAATTCAGGGTCGCGCTGATCATGGCCCATGTTCAGGCATTTTGCATAATCTTTACAAGCCTTCTTTTTCTCCTTCCTGGCCAAATGCAGCAAGGCCCGGTTACGGATTGCGTAAGTGTTGGCAGCATCCAGTTCAATGCTCTTGGTCAGGTCGGTTTCGGCTTCCTCAAGTCGGTTGAGCTTCATATACACATACGCCCGATTGTTGTAGAGATAGGGCGCTTCAGGATATTGGATCAGGCCCATGTCCAAAAAGCTCAGGGCCTTTTCATATTTCCCAACGTGAATGAAAGCATAGCCAATGTTGTTGAATCGCGCATAGTCAGTCGGCCCATTAAAGCCTTCCATACTTAGCGTTTCAAACACATTCACAGCATCTTCAAAGCGAAAAAGCGCCAGATAGATGATCCCTTTGATTTCCTTGGAGCGATTGTTCTCAGTGGTGTCAGTGGCAATCCATTTGTCCACCCACACCAAAGCCTCTTCATATCGATCAAGCTCCTGCAACACATTCGTCATGCCGCGGTAGCCACGATAATCATCGGGCCGAAGCGCAGCGTATCGATGTAAGTCAGACAGGGCCAGCTCAAATTTTTTCTGATCGCGATAAATGCCAGAACGATTGTAATAGGTAGCAGCATCGGTCGAATCACGCTCGATGATGAGGTTCATATCTGCTAATGCTTTTGCATCTTCATCCATCTTTAAGTACACGATCGAGCGAAAGAAACGATAATCAAGTTCGTCCGGTTCGATTTCAATCAGGCGATCAAAATCCCGCAAAGAAGCCGTGTAGGCTTCCATCTCCTGCAGGCGGCGCGCTCTTCCAAACAGTGCCAGGGAAAAATTTGGCCTCACACTGAGAATGCTGTCATTGAGCGCGATGGATTCCATCACTTTGTCTTCCAGAATCAGCATCAGAGATTTGAGATGTAAGGCATGCCATAGTCGTTCGTCTTTTTGGTCCATTAAGGAGATGGCCATCTCTGCATCTGCGATCACACTGTCCATCTGATCAAGACTAAAGTGGGACATGGCCCGGTAGAAATACGCCACCCCCAGAGAATCTGAGCTTCCGTCCGCGATGATCTGAGACAGGAATGGCATCGCTTCTTCAAACTGTTCGTCATCAAATAGTTTGGCAGCTTGCGCAAATGTCTTATCCTGAGAAAAGGCTTCAACAGCAAAGAAAAGAATGATGAGAAAAAGGAAGAATCGCATGTAAAAAGACATGATGTGTACTGTAAAAAGATGAGAGCAGATATTTTTTATTGACAATTTTCCTGTAATGTCTTCAATTCAGGATCACGTTGATCATGGCCCATATCCAGACATTTCTGAAAGGCTTTACAGGCTTGTTTTTTTTCGCCTTTGGCGAGATGCAACAAGGCCAGATTACGCACAGCGTAGGAGTTTTTGGAATTTCCTTGCAAACTCTGGGCGAAGTCCTCTGCCGCTTCTTCCAATCGATTAAGCCTCAAATGGGCATAACCCCGATTGTTGAGGAGATATGGGTCTCCTGGATCCTTCGCCAGACCATAGGTATAATAGGGAAGTGATTTTTCAAACTTTCCCACACTCATAAATGCATACCCAATATTGTTGAGTAGACCGGAACTAACCGGTTCTTCAATGCCTTTTTCGCTTAATGCCTCAAAGACCGCTACGGCTTCTTCATATCGAAACATATGGAGAAGGATTGAACCTTTCATCTGCAAGGCAAACTGATCAGTCGAATCCAACTGGAGCCACAAATTGACAGGCTCAAGTGCCTCATCATCCCGGTCGAGGCTTTGCAGTATTTTACAGTGTAGCCTGAGCATTTCGAGATTGTGGGGATTAAGGTGATTGAGCCGTGCAATGTCTGCCAGTGCCTTGTCATATTGCTTTAAATACGCATAGTAATCAGCGCGTAACATCAAGGCATTTTCGTTGGTCGAATCGGCGGTAATCGCCCGATCCAAATCGGCGAATGCCTTTTGTCTCCGACCGGAAGTGGCGTATGCGCGGGCGCGCTTAACATAGGTGCTGCTTGGCGGTTGTTCTGTTTTCAACAGGATGTTGCAATCTTCAATCGCATCATCATACGCCTCCTGAGACATATGATCAGTATAGCGTCTCGTGAGTGCCATGACATGCAGTGGATTCTGAGTCAGGACTGCATCATTCATCCGAATGCCTTTGTCCAACTGGTCTGCCTTACGATAGGCTATTCCCAAAAAGTACAGGCCATCCAGTTGTTGTTCGCTTTCACTTTGCGGATATTCCACAAATACTGTCAGGTCTTCGATACTTTGGTCTATATGATCCAGCCGAAGATGAGCCAGGCCACGAAAAAAGTAGGCGTCCGGGAGCCCTGACTGTACTTGAATTAAGCTGTCAAGTAGAGGAATCGCTTTGGCATGCTGTCTTTGATTGATGAGAGTGGCGGCCGTTTCCATTTCAGGATTTTGAGCAAAGACAGGCAAACCAATAGAAAAATAGAGTAGAAAGGAAAAAACAATTGTGTATTTCATATGATTGTGTGATTTGCAGAATAAAACTAACACGAAATCCCAGTTTTTCCATGCCGCACATTTACCAGGAACTGCTCATTGATGCACCGGTTGAGCGGGTATTTGACCTCGCCCGCAGCATTGATCTACATCAAATTTCGGCGGCACAGACCCATGAACAGGCCATTGCTGGTCGAACCAGTGGATTGATTGAGTTGGGGGAAACTGTCACCTGGCGGGCCAAACATTTGGGTGTCTATCAAAAACTGACGGTTCAGATCACAGCCTTAGATTTTCCCCATTCTTTTGTTGACGAAATGGTCGATGGCGCTTTTCACAGTTTTCATCATACCCATCGCTTTTTGAAAGCGAAAAACGGCACTCTGATGCAGGATATGTTCGATTATCGGTCTCCGTTGGGAATTCTGGGCAAGCTGGCTGACTGGCTTTTTCTGGAAAAGTACATGAGTCGATTTTTGCACCAACGCAATCTGATCATCAAAGAAGTAGCAGAATCCGAACAGTGGAAAGAGGTATTATCAAACAGATAAAAGCCCACGCAGCATAAGCTGCGCAGGCCGGATTGTCAGATAACGTATTCTCCCTGTTCCTGACTAGATGCTGATGGAAAGGGTGGTGCTGGCAACCGAAGAGCTGCTGTCATGATTGAGGTTTCCATTGCCACTTTTCTGCATCACTTGTGCCAACATCTCAGGGCCATCATAGACAGTGTACTGGAAATGGTATGGATTGTAACCACCTGGACCAAGCTGATGGTTGACGCCTTCGATGCGCAGTTCGTTTTCACCCGGACGCCAGTTTTGCGAGATCAGGGCGCGCTGGCTCAGTTGTGGATCATTGTTGATGGTGCCGCTGTCCCAGACTTTGACGCCGTTGACATAGATGATGGCCTGGTTGTCAATGTGTGTGAAATCTACTTCGATGGTTTTCATATTGATCAATGTTTGTGGTGAATGATTGATTGATGATTCAAAAGTATTGCACCACCTTTCGCTGTGCCGGGACAAATGACAAACCTTGTTTTCAATATCATATCATTTTTACATTTAAAAATTTGACATTGAATGACTTACTTAAAATTTTTGTTTTGAAAAATGAGACAGATGCAGCCTTTTGCTTTAGGAAGTATCCTTAAAGCATCTATTCCCATTGATCAAAACTGATTCCATGAACCGATTTAGCGTCCTCATTTGCCTGCTGTTTAGCTTTCTTACTTCTGCACATCTCCAGGCGCAGAAGGCTTTTGAAGGAGAAATTGTCTATGCCATCACCTACGAGCCGATTCAAAAGGATTTCGATACTGGCTTTTTACAAAAAGAATATGGCGACACCCTGATTGCGCTGATCAAAGAGGATAAGTATGTGATGTTTCAAAATTCATCTGGCCCCATGGGATTGAGCAAGATTGTGTACTTGCTGGATAAGAAGATGGCCTATATGGATTATGAAAAAAGTGATACGATCATCAGTCTGGCGACAGATGGGAAAGGAGCCGAGCTGTTTCGTTTTGAGCGAGATGCTGAAACAAAAAAAGAGGTTTTGGACAAAAGCTGTGAATCTATTTTGATTGAGTATAAGCCTGCCACTAACTATGTCGACAAAATCAGCACCCGTTTGTTTTTCCATCCTGACTACGCCCTCAACCCAGAAAAATACGCTTCGCTTAGCAGTGACTTTCTGCATCGTTATGCAGCAGAAGCAAAAGCCCTGAGTCTGCGGGTAGAGACCACTTATGGGACCTATTATCGTGCCATTAATCATGCGGTATCCATCACGCCTCGAACAATAGATGAATCAGAATTTGAGCTTGATCCCGGCAAAGCGATCGTGAAGATCCGCTGAGTCTTTTTCAAAATTTATATTTTGTGTGTGAGCATTCATGCATCATGCACAAGCTTTTCTCGCTTCTCTTCCTGCTCAGTCTGTTTGCGTGTCACAGCAGATCATCTTCCCCGGTATCGCGCCCCTGGGAAAGCAAACGACTGGCAGTCCTGGACAGCCTGCAAACCGCTGATCCCTGGCTTAGCTATGCCGCCGGGGCCTTGACCGATAGCGCCTTTTGGCAAGCTTTCATGCGGGTTGGCTTTACGTCTAAAGACTTAACCGAATTGGTCCACCATCGCGACTGGCATGGCAAACATTTGATTTGGATCTATTCGCATGAATTTCTGCATCCTACTTTTCTGCACCTTATCAGTCAGAAGATAAGAACGCATTGCCACCGATACGCTATGGGGCAACAGGGTACACCACGGCCGACTTGATGTCATCGACTGGGATGAAGATGGAAAGCCTGAAATCCGTTATCGGATGGTTCGCCCCATTTCTTCCGTTACCGGATCTGACTCGGTTGAACAAATCATCAAATGGGATCCTGTCCGTCATGCATTCAGGCAAACATTCACGTTTCAGGCTGACAGTCGGGTGTGCATTCCCAATGACTCGATTGGCTATTTAAGTTTGCGGAGCTATGCTTTTCAGAATCCCTTACTCATCGACATTTCAGAGACCACCTACCAATTTGACTGCGAGCATTTTGAATGGAGGGGCCCAATCGAGGGGATGAAAAAGAAAAGTATTTTCGGGATGAGAGAATGGATTGAGAATTTTATCTCCCTGAAGTGATGGACAAATGATAGGGTAAGCAAGCAAAACCTACATTGAAAGTTAGGAGAAATGACTGATGTCCGACCAATCAGACACAATCCTTTTCGTTATCTTGCAAATTATTGCTTCGCAAACTAACCATACCACTACGGATGAGATATCATTTACGTACTTCAATCTATGTATTGATGGTCATGTTGATGACCACCTCGGGCTTCGCCCAGGAACTGTTCAACCCTGGAAACATTGAGGATCTCGTGTTTGCCAGGATGGAAGAAAATCCAACTGAATATCAACCTGTAACTATTTTACTTGCAGACCGTGTGGATGTTCAGGCATTGGATGCCTCTTTCTATGCGAAAAAGGTCAGCATGCAGCAACGTGTACAGACCTTGATCACCAACCTCAAACAGAAAGCTGCCTCCACGCAGGGTCCAGTTCTGGATGCTCTGGCAACTATCCCCGGCATTGACGCAAGTAGTGTCCAGCCAATGTGGATCACCAATGTAATCTACCTCCATGCCAATGCGTCTGCCATTGAATCCATTGCCACCATTGCTGAGATTGAGTGGATCGAATATGTAGCACCGCCAGAACTGATGGAGTATACTGTATCAGAGACAATGGCACCTGCTTCACCAAATGGCCGTGAATTGGGACATGATGCGATTAACGCGCCGGCGATGTGGAAACTTGGTTACACTGGATATGCTCAGTCTGCCTTAGTTATTGATACCGGCGTAGACATAGATCATCCTGCTTTGGCGACTCGGTACAAAGGGACCATCGTTGACGATAATCTGGCCTGGTTTCAACAAAATAGTGCCGATCCACTCCCCGTAGACTGTGATGGCCATGGGAGCCACGTTTGCGGTACCATAGTTGGTCTCAACCCAATTAACAATGATACAATTGGTGTCGCTCCGGGTGGAACCTGGATGGCAGCACCAGACATCCGGGGAAACTCTGGTTGTAATCCTAGTTTTAATCCTTTCGTCACATTTCAATGGGCATTGGATCCTGATGGAAATCCAGCGACCACTGACGACATGCCAGCTGCGATTAATAATTCCTGGGGTAGAGGGGGATGGTCCAATCCTAACGCCACGCCACCTGGACCCACTGTTTTCTGCACGGGAACATTTCCGAATCTGATGACAACCCTTGAGGCTGCTGGTATAGCAGCAATCTTTGCTGCTGGAAATGATGGGACTGCAGGCCCCAGTACAGTATCAGCGCAAGCAAGAAGTCCAATTACACTCGTCAACCCCTTTGCTGTTGGAAGCGTCAACGGAAACAGTTCGGCTCTACAACTCTCTGGGTTTTCCAGTCGAGGACCAACTACCTGTATAGACAGTAGCAATCGCTCTCTTTGGATCAAACCAGAAGTAGTCGCACCAGGTCAAAACGTTCGATCCAGTACTCCAAATGGAGGATATTCTGTTTTTTCCGGAACATCCATGGCGTCTGGATCGGGCAGATCAGGCGGAAA
>JBCBZF010000982.1:0-2738 GCA_039815525.1 Bacteroidota bacterium
ACAGCCCAACTGATGCGGATGGTCCTGGATGCTTCCGAGGAATCCTATATTTATCTAAAGAATGAAATTGCTTTGCTGAATAAATACCTGCGGCTGGAAAAGCTGAGATTTGACGAAGCATGCTCATTTGACATCATGCTTGACCCAAAAATCGAAGCTGAATACACCAGAGTCCCCCCGATGTTGATCCAGCCTTTTGTTGAAAATGCGCTCAAACATGGCTTTTACAGTCATCAGGGGGTAAAAAAACTGACGGTTGAATATCGCCTGCTTAGCAAGGACGAAATCATGTGTATCATCACTGATAATGGCATTGGTCGGGAAAAAGCCGCTGACTTTTCTTCGCAGAAAGAGCATATCTCCCGTGGAACGCATTTGACTAAGACCCGTTTGTCCCTCCTACGGCGCCATAAAGAGAAAGGGATTCATGTCCGGTACGAAGATCTCAAGGACGATTCTGGCCAGGCATCCGGAACCCAGGTAAGTATCCGTATTCCCGCTCAGCAAATTTAGACCAAGCATGCATGCCTGACAGTGGCGTGAAACATGCGTATTTGAAGAAAGGATCTACATGAATAGACAATACAAAGTTATTCTCATTGACGATGAGAAAAGTGCCCGCAGAAATCTGCGCCAGTTACTGGGGAGCCATCAGGACCAGTTAAGCATCATTGGAGAGGCAGATTCGGTTGAAAGTGGACGGGATTTAATCCGGATGGTGCAGCCGGATCTGGTATTTTTAGATGTCGAGATGCCTCCTTTCACGGGTTTTGACCTCCTTTCTCTTTTCCCTTCAGCCGAATTTTCCATCATTTTCACCACTGCCTATTCTAAATATGCGATCCAAGCCATTCGGGCTTCCGCGATTGATTATCTACTCAAACCCATCAACGCTGAGGATTTGACAGAATCCCTGCAACGGGTAAAAGAGGTTCGGGATCAGCACGCCCTCACCCAATTACTACAGGAGAACCTTGAGCGGCCACCTGAAAACCATAAGATCGCAATCTCAAGTATGGATGCATGGGTGTTCATCGACAAAACAGAGATTATGTATCTCGAAGCAGCGCGTAGATATACCGTTGTTTCGACCACAAAAGGAGAGCATGTTGTCTCCAAACCCCTGAGCTATTTTGAATCCCTGTTAACAGAGCCACACTTCTTTCGTTCTCATCGCTCCTATTTGGTGAATCTGAAGTTTGTAGAAAAGCTTGTGAAGCGGGATGGTGGATATATCCTTTTGAAAAACGATATGCAAATAAAGCTTAGCCCATCTCTGAAAGAAGACTTCATCCTTCGCTGCCAACAATTCGGCTGATCACAACGGGAACATCAACAGACCTTTTCGGGAAGCAGTAGCAGCCTCTGGGGAATTGGACCGATTTCATACGGCACCAAACCATACTTTCATGCAACAACCAATCCTGATGTGAGGTTGACAGCTCGCCAAAGCACCAAGTATCAACACAACAATGTGAGCGTTGAAGCATACGTCAGGCGGCCCTCTCCATCAACATTCACCTTAAACAGCATGAACCAATTACCATTCATTCAATCTATCCTCGGATGCATATGTCTGATTTTCCTTTCCAGCTGTGCCGGCAATTACGCATCCATTGGGCCGGAACATATTCCGTATGCCTCATCTGCCACGCAGGGAGAAGTCAAAATGGAGTATAAGTATAACCTCCTGAAAGGAAAGTATGCGAAAAAGGAAGCGAATAAAGGGATCAGATTGGTAGCGGTAAAGATTCACAATGGCTCTTCCCGCGAGCTGGAAGTTGGACAGGATATCAGGCTTATCTATGAAAATGGGCGCGAACTCCAAGTTGTTGGCCCGGAAACAACTTTTCAGTCTTTACGCCAGGGCGTTGCGCCTTACTTACTCTATTTACTCTTGACGCCACTGCAATTGAACGTATCAACTGGCAACGATACCAATACGACCAGAATTGGCCTTGTGATTGGTCCGGCTCTTACCCTCGGCAATGCCGGCTTGGCAGGCTCTGCCAACAGTCTCTTCAAAAGAGAACTTGATGAACATCAGATATACGGCATAACAATTCAACCTGGTGAGACCAGACACGGCCTGGTCGCCATCCGTTCGGATTCATACGAGGCATTGACAATCGTGGTAAAAGAGAACTAATAGGCACCTCACCCGCCAAAAACAGCCCCTGTTCCCTCTCAATCTTGTTGACACCGCATCAGATATGCAGGCTATCGGACCACATCTTCTTCGGTCCCGGCTATACATCTCCCGCATTTTTACCTTAACCCTATAACTTTTTCAACAAATGAAGTGCGTAAAACCATTGATGACCCTTTTCTGTCTGATCTGCTTTCAAGCCGCGATCGGACAGTACAGCGAAGGTTTTGAAAACCCGACCTGTTCCAGCCCCAATCTTTTCCTGGACAACTGTATTCCACAGTGGATGCCCGTTTCTGGTGCCCCCATCGTACTGAGTCCTCCAGCAGCAAATTTCCCTGCTTTTGAGGGAAATAGTTATGCCCAGCTATATATCATAAAAGCGAAAAACACCTGTACTGGATTAAACCCAGACCGAGGCGCCGGTCTGGTACTGAACTATAATTTTATAGCTGGTGAAACCTACATTATCCGGTTTGCTTTACAGACCAACAATGACTTTGTAGAACATGTAAATGTCTACCTGACCAATGGATTACAGTTCAATGGACATCCCCGTGGAGGCCCAAGCTGCCCAGGTGGATGTGAT
>JBCBZF010000959.1:0-2844 GCA_039815525.1 Bacteroidota bacterium
AATTATGCAAAATTTCTTTCAAAATTTACTTTAAAAAATGTTTTTTGTTTTTAATCATTTACTTCTAAAATCTAATAAAAAGAAACAACCCCCCCCTCTAAAAAACACGCGACTCAGTTCGTCATTATTTCACATTGGCATTCTTCAATGCCGCACCCATGCTAATCCCAAACCAGTGCATTAACCCATTTGGGGTATCCTGCAGAGCGCGACTGTAGGGCGTCCGTAAATGGAGCACATAGTTGAGCCGAAAAACAAATCCTCCGATCGGAGGATGAAGACGGTAGCCGAGGATCATTTGGGGAATAGCTGGTCCTTCAGCGCGCAATTGGTGCGTACCACTGTTGCCTACCTGGGAGAGGTAAGGAATGGTCATGCCCAGGCCAAACTCTGCATGATGCAGCTTTTCGCCGAAGGTTGCCATCACCGCGATCGGCACCCAGGCCTCATATCTGAAATTGGTTTCCCCATTTAGGCTGGTTTCTCGCTCGGAAAAAGGAGAAATGCCAATTTGGCCGGCAATCCGCCAATGCTCTGAAAAGGCATATCGCCGCTCATATTTTATGGCGTACAATACTGCTTGTCCGCCTCCTTCTACCAAAAAAAGATTTCGGCTTTGCCAGTCATTCAGGTCTGTCTCCTGTGCATGAAGCATGGACAGAGTATGAACAAGGCAAGAAAGAAGAAGCAGATTTTTCATGCTGGCAGGATTAGGTTCCAACTGAAAATAAAATTTGCGGTCTTTCAAGACAAGAAGAAGCCCACAAAATCGCAGGATTCTCCTTACCTTAGTGAAGCAATTGTCTGGGAGGGCAAGAACGAGGAACACGGAATATGCAACATATCATTCAGCTTTTACCGGATGCGATCGCCAATCAGATCGCAGCGGGCGAAGTGGTTCAAAGGCCAGCTTCAGTGGTAAAAGAACTGCTGGAAAACGCGGTAGATGCAGGAGCGGAAAGAATTGATCTGTTCATTAAGAATGCTGGAAAGACGCTCATTCAATTGACAGATAACGGCTGTGGTATGTCTGCGCAGGATGCCCGTATGAGCTTTGAAAGACATGCAACGTCTAAGATCCGTAGTCAGGATGACCTTTTTTCCATTCGTACACTCGGCTTCAGGGGAGAAGCGCTCGCCAGTATCGCCGCGGTCGCACAGGTGAAGCTCCGTAGCCGCCTGCATGATGAAGAGCTGGGGACAGAAATTGACATTGAAGCAAGTCAGATCAAACGGCAAGAACCAGTCGCGATGCCGTCTGGTACTTCCTTTCAGGTCAAAAACCTTTTCTTCAATGTCCCGGCCCGCCGTAACTTTCTCAAATCCAATCCCGTTGAAACCCGCCACATACTCGGCGAATTCATCCGGGTTGCCCTGCCTCATCCTGAAATTTATTTGAGCCTTCGCCACAATGATACCAATGTCTACGAGCTTGCACCCGGCACATTGGAGGAAAGATTGATCGATCTGTTTGGGAAGGATTTAAATGGGAAGCTCAGCTGGGTGGATGAAAAGTACAGGCTATGTTCGAATTTCAGGCTTCATCGGTTCACCGGAAATCTACCGTAAAAGCCGTAACGAACAATTTTTCTTCGTCAACAATCGCTACATCAAAAGCAATTACCTGCATCACGCCATTTATTCGGCTTATCAGGATTTTATTCCCAAAGAAACCTACCCATTTTACTGCATCTTCCTGGAGATTGACCCAGTACATGTCGACATCAACATTCACCCCACCAAGACAGAGGTGAAATTTGACGATGAGCAAACACTCTACGCACTTTTACACAGTCTGGTCAAAAGAGGGCTTGGCAATTTGCATCAGGCACCTGAGTTTGATTTCACGGACCCAGCTCTGAAAGAAGCCATTTACAGCTCTCAGCCAGCTAATCCGATCCAACCTTCTGGTAAACCCTCATTTTCTCAGTTTCCGAAACGGGAAAGTCCCCGGAAAGCGGATTGGGAAGAACTCTATAAACCGGCTACACCTGGCCATACCCGGGAAGATGCTTTTCAGACGCCTCCTGTTACAGAGAACCGGGATTTGTTTGGCGAGAGTCAAGCTGAGAAACAGCGCAAGCGTGAGCAGGCGCTGGCATTTGTGATTCAAATGGGAGAGAGGATCCTCACCCAGAAAGGTGATGATTTGTTTGTCATCGATCAGCGTCTGGCTCATCAACGGATTTTGTATGAGAACCTCCTCAAAGCGTCATCCGATAAAAAACTGGCTTGCCAACAGCTGCTGTTCCCACAATCTATGGAATTTGATGCGATGGCTTATCAGGCGTTACGTCAGGCCGATCATGTATTACAAGAAATGGGATTTGAGGTGAAAGAATTTGGCCGTAATGCGATCATTGTATACGGCACTCCTTCTGGGATCAGTACAGGTGATTTGCGTAAAATTTTCGAGCAGTTGGTAGAAGACATACAGTTATTGGGGCGTATGCCTGAACGGGATAAACTGACAGAGAGCATAGCCCGTACCATTGCCATGCGTTCTGCCGTAACCTCACAACGCAAATTGAGTATCATAGAAATGAACCAATTGGTGGAAGATCTGTTCCGATGTGAAGCAGCTGGTTTTTCCCCGACTGGTAAACCGACGTTTAAGGCCATTCCCAAGATGGAACTGGATGATTTTTTTCAATAAATAAATCGCGTGTAAGAAAAGGGAATTATGATTCGACTCAGTCCAATAGTTAAACATTTAGTTCTGGTAAATCTGGTGGTGTTTGTGGCCCTCAATCTTGCCAAAAACGGACTTTTTCCACCATCGGTGAGCGAATTTCTCGCTCAATATTTCATTCTGGAAAAAAGTGATCTCATCATTCCCCGTAG
>JBCBZF010001035.1:0-2594 GCA_039815525.1 Bacteroidota bacterium
GGCTAAAGAAGTATCTGCACCCGATCCATGTTCAAAGACTATTATGCCATTTTGGAAGTTTCCCGTAGCGCTCATCCCGAGGAGCTGAAACAAGCTTACCGGAAACTGGCCCGAAAATTCCATCCTGATACTTCTTCTCTTCCCAATGCAACCAGTCGCTTCCAGGAAATCAATGAAGCCTGGCAAGTGCTCCAGGACCGGAGACTACGAGGCCTGTACAACATTCGGTATGATCGCTACATGCTGACTGGCAATCCTTCTGCCATTCCTGCCTTCAGGCCACGACCCCAGGCGCCTCAGAAGCACCCCCCCCGTAAACCCGTCTCCAAAAAGGAGCGCCACCGACGCCATTTTGTCCGGCATCTGAAAAAATCCCGCAAATTTGCCGTAGTGGTTGCCGTTTTTCTAGGCGTGATCATGCTGGATATATTGCTGGGGCAGCGGACCCGGCCTACGACGGTTTTGGACATTAAAACCCGCTATTCATCTGCCACCGGACTGAATTACATTGTCCTGATTGATCAGTTGAATTTTAATGCGCGGAATTTTGGAAACCCACCCTTACAAATGGGTGATAAGCTACAATTTGCCCGCAGCCCGATAATGGGATTAATGATCAGTATGCGAAATCTCGGAGGGCCGACCCGTTCGCAAAACCGCGATCCGGAAGTCCGTATTTTTCGTGGTTTGGGCACCCTGGCGATCTTTTATGCAATTTGTTTGGTGTTTGTGGGCCTTTGCCTCTTTCTCCCACCTCAATACGCCATGCTCAAATTCCAAAGCAGCATCGGCAGTCTCTTTTTTGCCGGAGTTATGTTCATAATCATTATTTTGATCTGATTCTGAACAAATTTGACTCAATGGACGTCTTCCTGAATTTCTTTGCTTCGATTCCCTGGTGGGGCTATGTGTTGATTTTTCTGGCTGGAGTAGCCATTCACGACATTTTCTTTGCCCGAAAACATACCATTATGCACAACTTCCCCATTGTGGGGCATATCCGATACCTGCTGGAGAGCATTGGACCAGAGCTGAGACAATACATCGTGGCCAACAACCGGGAGGAATTGCCGTTCAATCGTTCCCAGCGTTCATGGATTTATGCTTCTTCTAAAAAACAGAACAATTACGAGGGCTTCGGAACTGACCAGGATATTTACAGCCCTGGCTATCTGTTTATCAACCCAGCTTTACTGCCTTATCAAATTCCCGCTGACCATATCAATCAACGCAAAATCGATTTTGTCCCTTCTGCCAAGGTGATGGGTGAATATCATCAACGCAAGCGCCCTTATCGCCCCGGCTCGATTGTCAATATTTCTGCCATGAGCTACGGCTCTCTGTCTAAAAATGCCATTCAGGCCTTGAATCAAGGCGCTAAAATGACGGGCTGTTATCACAATACTGGTGAAGGTGGCCTCTCTCCATACCACGCCAACGGCGGGGATGTGGTTTTTCATTTTGGGACCGGCTACTTTGGCGTCAGGGATGCAGAGGGAAACTTTAGCATGGACAAGATGAAGGCTCTGGTGGAAAAATATCCCTATGTACGGGCCATTGAGGTGAAATTGTCGCAGGGAGCTAAGCCAGGTAAAGGTGGCGTCCTGCCTGCTAAAAAGATCTCGAAAGAAATCGCAGAGATCAGAGGGGTAGAGATGGGGAAAGATGTCCTGTCTCCTGCTTTACATACCGCTTTTGGCAATATCCCCGAACTGATTGACTTCATTGAATCCATCGCCCAGGAAACTGGATTACCAGTCGGGATCAAGTCGGCAGTTGGGAAGATGGAATTATGGGAAGAATTGGCTCAGCTGATGTCCCAGACCAATCGCGGTCCCGATTTCATCACCATTGATGGAGGAGAAGGCGGGACTGGTGCGGCTCCGCCAGCTTTTGCCCAACATGTTTCTTTGCCATTGGTCTATGCGTTTCGGGATGTCTATCAGGTTTTTGCCAACAAGGGACTGGCCAATCGGATTACCTTTATTGCTTCGGGTAAACTAGGCTTCCCAGATCGGGCCTTGATGGCTTTCGCCATGGGAGCAGATGTGATCAACGTTGCCCGCGAAGCAATGATGTCCATTGGTTGCATTCAGGCTCAGCTTTGTCATACCAACCGCTGCCCCGCCGGTGTAGCGACCCAAAATCGCTGGTTACAAGCTGGTTTGGACCCGACCCTTAAATCGGTTCGATTTGCCAACTATGCCAAAACCCTTCGGAAAGAAATTCTGGAAATCACCCATGCCTGTGGGTACGAACACCCCTGCGAGATGAAGATGACGGATGTCGATCTTGGGATGGGGGACAACCACTACACCATGACGCTGAAAGATAATTTTGGCTACGAAAAAGTAGAGGTACCATTTGAAAGCATGCAAAAACTGGCTGACTGCCCGCATCTTGGCCAGGCGAAATTCGTATCTGAAAAGGAAAAAACGAGTTCCTGATGCGAAGTGAATATATCCCGGTAGCATTTTTCGAAGAGATTCGAATTGCCAACAATGCCGCTTCCTGGCTGAAAGCATATCAGATTGATTGTGCCACTGATTTCTGGATGGAAGGGGAGCATTCTGGTGGGAGAGCGATTGCTCTCA
>JBCBZF010000868.1:0-3152 GCA_039815525.1 Bacteroidota bacterium
AGTACCCAGGGCACCACTTACACTTACGCTGGCAGTACCATTGTTGGTACCATTGTCAGGTGTGCTGGAAGAAGTAACGGCAGCAGCCAGCGGTGTGTCGCTGATGCTTACGTATGGGAAGAACCAAAAGTCCTGGATGAACCAGGCTTCACAACCACCAACGGTGTAAGAAGCATCACCAGAGCAATCACGGAAGATGAAACCACCACCAGCAGTAGGGATGTCGATCAGGTTTGGCCCATTCCAGTAACCATAATAGCTGCTATTTACGACAGCAGAAAAGTCGATACCGCCAGGTCCACCGGAAGCACACATTGTGGTTTCACAAGTATCTTCACGGAATCCAGCGATGATACCGAGGGTATCAGTAGTCGGACCGAAGAAGTCTACCCGCACACCGAAACGACCGTTACAGAAGGCGTAGTCTGGTGCAACTGTGAGAGTCGCAAAGCTGTTAACGGCTGCCGTCAAAGACACAGATGAAAACAGGGAATCAGACCAGGCAATGTTGTCGGTCCAGTATCCATCCGCATCCAGTTCAATCAGCGAGATAATGACCGTATCTTCCTGACCAGAAGCGTTTTGGTGAGACAAAACGATGTCGATAGAATCGATCAGGACATTGTGTAAGTCGTAATCGTAAGCTGTACCGCCACGCTCTACCAGAGAGTCAAAGGTAACGAGAGCGTAGGTCAAATCACCAGGCTGATCAAAATCTCGGTTCAACGTCCAGAAGAAGGCCGCATCATTGTTGGACAGGGAATCATAGTCCATCAGGAAACTGGTGTTGGCGCGGGTGGTGTTGGTCGCATCATAGCGCTCCCCAAGTTGGAGACGGCGGTCAGTCATGTGAACATTGCTTCGCGTTGCCCGCATCTCGTCCGTGAAGCTTGCTTCACGGAGATTCTGCCCTGTGGCAGTCAGGCTTGAGAAAAGCATCAATACAACCAATGAAAGAATTGGGTATAAGGTCTTCATAAGCATTGAATAGGTTTTGGTTAAAGGTTGACAATATAATCAAAGACAAGGAAAGCTTCATATACCCCAATTATTTCTGCTGATTTTTTTATTGTATTTCAGATCCCAAATCTACCTGAAAAAGCCAGCGAAGTTGTTGCTGGGCCATGCGCTCAGGTGTCAATCTCAACAGCTGATTGCGGATCGCCGATAGCCATTTTGACTCCATCTGACTCATTTTGCCAAATTGCCAGGATTGCCGGACAATCCGGTGGGTTCTGCGCAGGCGCAGGGCCTCAAATCGTCGGGGGCCTTCTGTCAACCCATACTGTGTCAGACAATTCGCAATTGTAGCCGCATCTTCAATCGCCATACAAGCCCCCTGCCCCATATTGGGTGTGGTCGCATGCGCAGCATCTCCCAACAACACGACCCCGGGAAAAGAAAAACGATCGATCGGCGCAATATCCAGAATATCATGCCAGAGCAAATCTTCATCTTTTGTCATACTTAGCACCTCTGGAATAGGCGCATGATAATCTGCAAACAATGCCTGCAGATCTGCCACCTTGATCGCAGCCATTTCGGGGCTATTGGCTGGCGCATTGTGCGTCGCAAACCAGTAAATCCGATTACCAGTCAAGGGCACCAGGCCAAAACGACCATTGCTCCCCCAACTTTCGGAACTCTCCTGCAAGAATGTCTGACCAGCAGGTAATTGAATCACGGCCCGCCAGCAAGTGTAACCTGCATAGCGTGCCTGACTGTTTGGAAGCAAGGTTTTACGAATGGGAGAATGAATCCCATCAGCAGCAATCAGCAATTGTCCATGTGACGTTCGACCGTCCAGCATCTCCAGGCAGACACCATTTTGATCGGTGGTAAAACTGGCACCCGCCATTCCTTCTGACAATATGCCTTCCGGCAACAACCGGATCAATGTTTCATGTAATTCCGCCCGGTGGACAGCATAACTCTTTCCGTACGCCCCCAAAATCGAAAAATCAGAACCTGAAATCGCCAAACCATTCTGATCTTTCAGCTCCATCCGTTCGATTTCACGCCCAATCTTTCGCACGGCATCACCAATCCCAATCTCATCCAGTGCCTTCATGGCATTGGCAGCAAGTACCAGCCCGGCGCCCAAAGCACGTAGCGGTGCTGCCTTTTCAAAAACATGGACAGGATAGCCTTTTTTATGTAAGGCAATCGCAGTACACAAACCGCCAATGCCGCCTCCGTTGATTAATATGGTGTCTTGCATAAAATAATGATCACTTTAGTGCATTTGCGCTAAAATAATTTACTGCATATTTGCCAGAAGGTTTCATGAACACCAAAGAAAACATACTCGCCACGGCACTGCACCTCTTCAATCGGGATGGACTGGATAAGGTGAGTTTGCGGGCAATTGCCAGAGAAATGGACATCAGTGATGGAAACTTGCGCTACCATTACAACAGCAAAGCAGTTTTGGTAGAGGCTTTGTATTTCCGGCTGGTAGACAGGCTAAATCAGATGTTTGGGAAATTGGGGGAGGCAGCGCAGCCGGACCTTCGGCTTTTATACCAGTCTTTACTCGCCACCTTTGAGTTGCTGGATGCATGGCGTTTTCTGATGCTGGACTTTGCACGCCTGATGCGGGCCCATCCCAGGATTCTGACACATTTCCGTGAGTTACAGAAAGCCAGGCGGATGATGTTTCAGGCTGTCCTCCAGAAAATGCAGGTAGAAGGTCTCATGGTGGAGATGGAGAATGAAACATTTATGAATCTCCTGGATCGGGGACAGATTTTATCAGATTTTTGGATCGCCTCAGCAGAGATTTTGTATGAAGGGCCAACAGATCGACGTCTGCAACATTATGCACAACTGATGTTTTCAGGAATCAAACCTTTTTTGACAAAAGAGGGACTGAAAGTATATGAGGAAATTTTAGCCAAGGGCTAAACGCACATAGCTTCCCAAAAATGCTATTTCTTTCTCAAAAACTGATTTCGTCAATCGAAATCCGATGAGACACCACCGGAAGCGCCGTGCTGTCATACAGGGACACGTCAATGTTGATGACAGAATCACTGGCGGTAATTGCCAGATAGCCAATGTTATTTTGCGGAATGACTTCCTTTATCCGGTTTTTATTTGGTTCGATATTGTACCAGGTCTCAGTGATTCCACTTGAGGTTACATCATAC
>JBCBZF010000047.1:0-13413 GCA_039815525.1 Bacteroidota bacterium
CTCCGTGTTCAGACCGGTGAGCGGCTTGGGTTTGGCCCAACTTCCGTCCTTCTGAATGATGCTAACATAAAGATCATTCTTAACCGCATCTTTGGTTTCGGAGAAATAGAGAAACAAAGCTTTCCCATTGAAAGACAGAGAGGCGCCCGAATAATAACCACTGGCCATCTTCTCAAAATCTTTGATCTGAAGTGGTTGGGGATCTACCCAGTTGTCTCCTTCCCGTCTGCAAATGGAAAAGCCTTCTTCCACGAATTTGTCTTTTTTCCAGGCACCCCGGATCACGGCATTGTTGCCGGTTGCATCAATCGACTGGATCGCATTGAAGCGATGGCGGTTGAAGGTATTGTCAAGACGACGGGCATAGCTCCATACTTTGCGTTCTTCGTTGTATTTGGAAAACCAGGTGTCCTGGCTGTTTTCCGTCCCGTAATTGTTTTGCGGGTGGTTGGAGCGTGTAAAATAAATCGTCTTGCCATCGGGCGAGACGACGGGGGCCAATTCTGTATAACGTGAATTGACTGCTTTACCGAGATTCTCGGCCTTGGACACACTTTTGGTGGCCCGGTTTTGAGCTGTGGCCGGCAAAACCGATAGCAACAGGCCTATGATCAACCAGATTTTGTTCATCCGCGTGAATATTTTCGACTTTTCAATGCATTATTAGCAAATTTACATCGGAAAAGGAACTCGTTCCAATACCGAAATATGACATCTATTGCCCTGGAATATGCTGACCATTGAATCATTCTCCTTCAATCCTTACCAGGAAAATACTTTTGTGGTCTCTGACGAGAGTGGGGCCTGCATCATCATTGATCCCGGTTGCTATGACCAGCAGGAGCGTGATCTGCTAATGAATTACATTGCATACAACGAGCTGAAGGTAGAACAATTGCTCAATACACACGGCCACATCGACCATATGTTGGGCAATCGTTTTGTGAAGGAAAAATACAATGTCCCCTTCATCACGCATGAATTGGTTATTCCGGAATTGGAGGCGACCCAGACTTATGGAGCCATGTTCGGGATTCAGGCAGACCCCTCCCCTGCGCCAGACCGATTGGTGCAGGAAGGTGATGTTATCGAATTTGGTGAAACCCGTCTGGAGGTGCTCTTTACCCCCGGTCATTCGGCCGGACACATCAGTTTTTTTCACGCTGCGTCCAACGATCTCTTCTCTGGTGATGTCCTTTTCTATGGAAGCATTGGCCGAACGGATCTGCCCGGAGGTTCATATCCAGTGTTGATGGAGAGCATATTTGAGAAAATTCTGCCTTTAGGTGATGAAGTGAATGTACACTGTGGACATGGTCCGGCCACCACGATTGGTCAGGAACGAAAGAACAATCAGTTTATCCTCGATTGGATTCAAAAACAACAGTCATGAATCGTATTCTGCTTTTTTCCTTCCTGCTAAGCTTGTTTGCCTGTCAACATAGCAAAAAAGGCACACCGGACTCCGCCTCTGATTTGCTGGATGCCTTTCATACTGAGGAAAGCGCGGCTTTACCGCCTTATGATAGCAGTATCTCTTATACGGGGAAGGTCGATTCCTATCCCGTGGAGATGACGCTTCATTTTATGGGTGATTCCATCACGGGTAGCTATCGCTATTTGTCTCAGGACCAATCAAAAAGCCTGCGGCTGGAAGGGAAAATTGTGGATCAGGATCAGCAGATGGTCCTCAAAGAGTACAGTGCCGATGGGCAGCATACTGGAACCTTTCGGGCCTATGCGGGCTATCGCAGTAAATTCGTGGGCGATTGGGCTCCAGCCTCTAATCAGAGTTCAGTACAGTTTAGTCTTAAGAGCAAAGAACAATTGGTTTTTATTGGTACTGAAGCGCGTAAAACCGGTAAACTTCTGGTCGAAAGCAAGCGGTTGGAAATCAATGATGCTGATAGCACCATTCATCTGAGCTTTTTGTATCCAAAATTCACGGATTTAGAAGATGAGGAAGTCCAAAATCGCATCAATCAATATTTTGCGCCACCGGAAGGCGAGGCCCTGGACGCAATGATGGACAATTATGACATGGGCATGGCGGGTGAGCCTGATGCCATGTCTTCCAGTTATGAAAAGAGTTTTCAGATCAATGGCGTAACCGACAGACTGCTGAGCATCACAGAGAGTGAATACGAATATATGGCTGGCGCTGCGCACGGAAACTATGGTTCAGAGACACTGAACTTTGATTTGGAGACAGGTTTGCTGTTTGAGAACAGTGATTTGTTTGTCCCAGGCCACGATAGCGTACTGACCCGGATGATTCAGCAGAAGCTGACCGACGTCTACCCGGACGATCATTTTGTATTTGAATTTGAGAAAATGAAACCGGAGCAGAACTTTGAGATTTATCCTGACGAGGTAATTACCTATTTCAATCCTTACGAGATCGCACCATATGCTGTGGGACAAATTCGGCTTGCCTTCAGCTATGCAGAATTGGCGGATTTGATTCGGGAGGATGGACCGCTGGCGGCGATGGTGGAGTGAGATGATTATTTCGTTAGGCGATACCCGGCAATAAACGAGAGGGTTTGATTGTATCCAGTTCTTCTGGAAGTATCGTATACATGCTGCGGAACGTATCTGATTTCCCCACTGATTCGGCCAAAATAAATACTTCCTGCCAAACCAAAGCCTACGCCAAAATAAGGGAGATTCTCGATACGTGGGTCAATAAATTGGGCGGACATTCGGCCAATGTCTACCTTACCCAGCAAGGAAACTGCTCCTTGAAAGGAGTTCTTTCTTAGCAAAAAGAATCGAGCTCCTGCTGATGTTTCGATCCCACTGTACATGAGGTTTGCGTCGGGTAGATCTTCAAGACCTGTTTGATTGATTCTCTGAAAAGATGGTTCAAGAATTATGTCGGTAGGAATTCCGAAAAGACGTGGTAATGGTAATCCCAATTCGATTCCTAATCGAAATACCACCTGCCCCGAAAAAGTCGGCTCAAGACCTCCTGGTTGCGTGGCAAAGCCGTTTTGAATTGTAAAGCTGTTGAGGTTGATGCCCGGCCGTATGGTAATACTAGTCTTAGCTTGGGAGTTTTGTCCCTTAAAAACGGTACTGTTTCTACCTACACACTGATTATATTCAACGACGAATTGTTGAAGCGACTTTTCTGTATAGCGTAGCATTTCAAAAGATACTTTCTGATCAGGACAAGTAAATTGAATAGCAAGTTGCTGTTGAAAAGTATTATTGGTCCGGATTGTCTGATTTATTCGGAATTTTTTATAGATAAGCGCTTCGATTACCTCTTTTTCTTTTTGGATGTAAAATTGCTTCTGGTTCCCTTCTTGGTAATAGTATAGACTGACACTCCCTTCAACCAGAGTGGACAAGTAAACAGTTTTTTCAATCCAGTCTGGCTCTTTTTGCTCACTCATATTATCTCCAATCTTTGGTGAGCGATCTATTTTAACCTTCGCACGGATAAAGTGGACCTTTTTGCTTATTCCCCATTCCTTGGCCCTTGTAACGTCTATCTCTTTCTCATTTTCGCCTTCACTGGTCTTGAAGCGAAAGGAGCTAGGATTATTTTTGCTAATCCGATAATCAATGAATCCATCCGTCCGTTTCCCATCATTGTCGATGTAGTAGCCAGGTAGGTATTGGGCTGAAAGATGAAAAAGGGATAAGATGAATAGAGTGAAGACAATGAAAGATTTCATGATCGTTATATGAGGTTGTTGTGGTATGTCAAAAGATGCCAATACGCGCTTCATTGATGCCCAATTCTTTCTTCACATATTTAGGGGCTCAGTAAAATAGCTTATGGCGTTTGCGCTAAAACGAAAGAAGATGATTCACATATTGAAGGTAGGATTGTGAATTCTGGTGCTTATGGGAAAAGTATTACGATGAAATTCTGTGTGCTGGACAATGATAATACTCATTCTGCTGATTGCAAAGGAATTTGGCGCAGCGCTTAGCGATTTGTTCTGACGAACTACACACCAACTTCACTTTCCCTTCCTTTCCTTCAATGTTCCCGATTGACTCCTGTGGTCTCAAGTCAACCACTCAGCTGAAAAATCGAATCGTTTATTGAATCCTGATAGCTTCCTGATCAGGGAAGCCCCACCTTTGATTCGATCTTTTATTCAACCATAAAACATAATTTTTTAATCATGAAGCACATGTTATTTGTGCTGACGGTGGCCATGACCCTGGTCGCATGTCAGCCGGAGGAACTGCGTCCTCCGCAAAACCAATTCGCAGAAAATAGCGCCCTCCCCGCTGACATTCCTTCCCAACAATCCGATGAACCGATGGCCCCCGAGGCGATTGTTGATGCCGTCTCTGAGCTAACCGGGGATGGGGTATGCGATTTCAAATGGGAGGATGCGGACGATTATATGATGTGGAGTGCGGCTGTTGCTGGAGATGGCCTTCTGGCGATCGGATACAAAGCTGTAGGTTACTCGGATGAGGACCTGGCTGGTACCATTCATCAGGTTAATCTGAGCGCACCCGAATGGACCGCTGCCAGAGCAAGCCTGATTGAAGATGTTATTTCGTCCATGAAGGATCAGTTTCCCGATGAAGAATTTACTGAAGCAAGTTTGGAAGTAGAGGACGTCCCTCATCTGCCAATTTTTCAAATGAGACTGACCAACTATCAGGCATTGGCGACGGTACGTCGCAATGCGAGATTTCGCTTCTCAGAGCCTTTGAAATTTAACCTTTGTGGATATGCCTATCCCAATCTGATGAATTCGATTTCCTGGGCAATTTGTGAAAGTGCTGAAAGCCCTGGCAACTTTGTCCCCAATAGTTCTCAATCATCACTTTTCTACCATCAAGGCCAACCGTATCATGCTAAAGTTTCATGGCATTTGGATAAGCACAACATTCCCGAAGCATGGGAGGTGAGCCGTGGGCAGGGCATCACCATTGGTATGTTGGACACCGGAATTGAATTGGATCAGGATCTTCTGCAGACCCCAGGCTTTACCTTTGGCCCGTCTGCCAATCGAAGCATTCAGTCAGATTTTACCTACACCGGCCCGACTTTCTTACAAAATGATTCTGATGACCGCTGTTCTCATGGGACCACCATCGCGGGGCAAATTGCCGGGCCAGTCAACGATGACTATGCAATTGTCGGTGTTGCATATCAGGCAAACCTGCACAGTGTCAGGATCGCAAATGATTTCCACATCCACTCCGCCCGGGAAGTCCTGGCATATATTAATGGTATGACACTCTTGGCCAACGACCCGAATGTGAGAATCATCAACAGCTCTGTCGGCAGGTTATGCTTTTCGTATGTGATGCGTGATGCGATTAATTATGCTGATGGAAAAGAAAAATTACTGGTTTGTGCGGCGGGTAGCGCGCTGCGTCTTGGTTCTTATCCAGCCAAGTATGCCAAAACAGTGGCAGTGACGAGCGTAAGACATGAACCGGTATCGGACCCCAATGGGACGAACCTGATCGTTGCTGGTATGAATGCCAAAGGTTCATTCGTCGATTTTGCAGTCTATCTGCGGCAGCCTGATGATGACTGGGCCCTTGGCTTAGCCAAAGATGGTCCTGAACCCGTCAAAGCAAAAGGCTCTTCGGCTGGAGCTGCGACAGTATCCGGGATGGCCGCATTGGTGTGGGCCGCCAATCCATCTTTGAGCAGATTTCAAGTCATGCAGATTCTTGAGCAAAACGCCAGTTATTTCCCCAATAAGGATAATTCCTTCGGTTGGGGGATCATCAATGCCGAAGATGCAGTAGACGATGCCGCCGCTATCATGGCGCCACTCTCTGCTACCATCAACGGCCCGATGAAATTCACATCTTCCGGGAACTACACCTGGAGTGCGCAGGTCTCCAATGCATCAGGAAATGTTACCTACAGTTGGAAACTGGACGGTACACCCGTTGGAGGCAATAGCCCAACCCTAACCCACTACCTGACCCATGGGAATATGTGCTCCTACAACCTGGAACTGACCCTGACCACGACCAGTGGACAAAATACAACCCAAACAGAGACCATCCTCTGCTGGTAATTATTTCATCACATTTTGTCGGTATATGCCTCCTTTCCTCCGGGAAGGGAGGTTTTTTTAGGGATAGAACGCTTATGGGGTATCCATGCCCGCTTGTGGAAAAAGAGGCGACGCTTAACAATCGAATCTTGAATAAGAGAAGAGCACAGTGCTATTTGGATAAGATTTTTAAACCATAAAACACAATTTTTTCATCATGAAGCACATGTTATTTGTGCTGACTGTGGCCATGACTTTGGTCGCCTGTCAGCCGGAGGAACTGCGTCCGCCGCAAAACCAATTCGCAGAAAGCAACAACAGTCTGCCAGATATGGCACCACCCCAACCAGATGTTCCGCTGACAGAGGAGGAGATTGAGCTAGCAGTGATTGACTTACTTGAAGATGAAGAACAGGACTTTAGTTGGGATATGGTCAATGATCATGTCATGTGGAGTGCTGCGGTTGCTGGGGATGGGTTTATTCATGTTGGTTATAAACCAGCGTATCTTGACGATGTCTCGGATATCTTATCGACCATTGATGTGGAGTCTGATGAATGGACTGCCGCCCGTCAGGACGTCATTGACGAGATTCTGGCAATCCTGAACGAGGAAGAACCAGAAGAGCCATTTACGGAAAGCTCGTTACAGATTAAGCAAATGGGTCCATTACCAATTATGGAGTTGCAGCTTTCTGATTATGGGGCAATTGCTTCACTGAGGCGCTCTGTGCGGGTTCGCTTTGTCGAGCCAGTCGGATATTTCCTGGGACCCGTTTTCTCAGGGATCATTGCCGATCTGATCCTGACGGCGGCTTGTGCGCTGGAAGGTGATCCAAATGGCTTTTGGCCAAATACTTCACAGTATTCATTTTTCAATGAGCAAGGGCAGTCTTTCCAATCCCTCGTCTCATGGCATCTTTCTGCACATAGAGTTCCCCAGGCATGGGATATGGCACGCGGGGACAACATCACGATTGGGGTACTTGATACCGGACTCGACTTCGATCAGGAATTGATGCAGGCCCCAGGTTTCTTTTTTGGCCCTTCCGCCAATCGAACGCTGCAATCTGAATTTACTTATAACGGCTTTTTTGGTAATCAAAACGACTCTGATGATCGCTGTTATCACGGGACGTCGATTGGGGGCCAGATTGCCGGGCCTGTCAATGATGATGGCGGTATCACTGGGGTCGCGTATCAGGCCAACTTGAGAAGCATCCGGGTGGGCAACGATGTACACATCAATACTCGTCAAGAGCTTGACGCCTATGTTCTTGGGTTGACGGATCTGGCTGATGATCCCAATGTGCGTGTGATCAATACTTCTCTGGGAGCACTTGCCAGGAGAAGTACCATGGAAGATGCCGTCAATTATGCGAATGCACAAGGGAAAATCCTGGTATGTGCTGCTGGTAGTGTTGGACAGAACGCTGGGATTTTTCCGGCAAAATTTGAGCATGTCATTGCTGCGACCGCCGTTCGCCACCGTCCTGTGACCGATCCATTTGGAACAAATTTGCAATTGGCTGGAAGCAATGCGCAGGGCGATTTTGTAGATTTTGCAGTCTACCTGCAGCAGAATGACGGTGATTGGGCGTTGGGAATGCCAGATGATATCCAGGCAGCAATTGAGGCCAAAGGTTCTTCTTCCGCAGCGGCAATGGTCTCCGGAATTGCTGCTTTGATATGGAGTGCAAACCCGAGTTTGACAAAAGAAAATGTCCTGCAAATTATGCGTGAAAATGCCAGTTACTGGGGAAATGAAAATCCTCAGTTTGGTTGGGGCGTTATCGATGCCGAAGCGGCGGTACTTGCTGCGCAAAATTTCGTTGCCCCAGTATATGCGGACATTGTCGGTCCACAAAAAATTACATCTTCTGGTAATCAGACCTGGAATGCACAGATTTCCAATGCATCAGGGAATGTTACCTATAGTTGGAAAATGGACGGCATACCCGTTGGGGGGAATAGTCCAAACCTGACTCACTACCTGACCCATGGGCAGTTTTGCTCCTATGACCTGGAACTGACCGTGACCACCTCAAGTGGACAAAATACCACCGAAACAAAGACCATTCTTTGTTGGTAAGGATTTTATCACATTTTGTCGGTATACACCTCCTTTCCTTCGGGAAGGGAGGTTTTTTAGTCTTCCAGCCCGTCTACCAGACGGTAGATAGCCGCCATCTGCAAACGGCAATCAAGGGATTTTAGATATACGCTGTCTGTCAGTCCGGTGATGGGATTAATTTCCCATGACTCTGGTTTTATCTTTGAGATTTTATTGACCCACTACTCAACCCGCCATCTCTATAAAGCGCGCCGAGGCCCATTTTTCGGATAATTCAATGCGATGCCAGCTCCCTTCGGTTTCAAAAACGGTCACCTCACTGCCCTTGGCGATGGTGCCGGACGCCCGAAAGTTGGTCCCCGGACCGCTGCGCACATTCAGGAGAGAAGCAGTTACCACCCCTTTCTGAAAATTCTCCACAAATTTACCCGAACACCATTTCCCTTCGCCAATCCGCAGCCAACTGCCACGTTTTTCAAAGATGACCACACTGGTACCAATCTGTAAACCGTCAACGATGGGATTGGAAACCCCTGGCCCACTGCGCACATTCAAACGGCTTGCTGTAACCATTCCGAATCCCAAGGGCGGCGGAATGGTGGTGTCTTTGTTCCCCTTCAGTGCATTGATTCGTTTCCATTCGGTCGTAACCAGCGGCAGAAAATGTTGCTTCATGTCTGAAACGGAGTTGCCGCCAAAAAAGGCTGTACCCGGACAGCTTTTGACCACGCCGCTGTCACCATTGGTTCGATTGCCGGTGTCAAGGTCATACCAATGATGATAGACGTTGTTCTGCGCATTGGGCGCAAGGTCGAAGTGATAATTCAGAACAGCATTGACGTGGATGATGCTTTGCCGCTGCGCATCTGTCATCTCATCTTCTCCACGATCAAAATTGCCTAGATTTTCTATGCAAATCGCCTCAGCATTTTGTCCTTTGATACAAGCCGACCCATGTTGTAGCGAACGCCCAGTCATGATGCTCCCGTCTGGGAAAATGGTAAAATGCTGCCCAATATCCCGCCAGTGATTGATCACTTTATGGGTCCGCTGCATGCTTTTCTGCAGGTCAAAATGATTGTTGCCTTTGAAATGGTTGTAGTCTGGAATAAAGGTATGGTGATTCTGAACCATGCTGATGTGGCGCGTCAGATCCTGCTCCAACATCCAGTCCATGAATTCATTACGTTCAAACAAGGTAAAACCAGCTTGTTGTTTCATGTAGAGGGCGTTTTGTCAAAAAGTGATAAAAAGATAGCCAAAAGTTCGAATATGCTGTATTTTTTGAACTGAATTGTCTGAATCCCAATATCAAGTCGTGCTGTATTTGCCTGGCTTGACAGCAGAAATGGTAGGTTGAAGACCACTGACATCTTGAAAATGGAAAATGAAAGAACGGCGCTTGTTACTGGTGCCAATCGTGGCATCGGTTACGAATGTGTCCGGCAATTGGCGCAAAAAGGCTATCGCACCATTCTGACCAGTCGTAAGCCACAGAATGGTGCATCTGCACTCAACCGCTTATCGAAATTTTCCGATCGACTCCACTATCATCAGTTGGATGTCGGTGACGACGATAGCATCAACCATCTGAAGCAGGTTATCACCAAAGAATTTGGGAGGTTGGACATTCTGATCAACAATGCCGGCATCAACTATGATACCTGGCAAACGGCCAAAGAAGCAGATATGAGAGTGGTAGATGATACCCTTACTGTCAATCTGATGGGACCATGGAAAATGGTTCAGGCATTTTTACCATTGATGCAAAAAAACGGCTACGGTCGCATTGTCAATGTATCCAGTGGTGCAGGAGCCATCGAGGGCATGGGAGCTGGAACACCTGCTTACAGTATCTCCAAAGCCGCTTTGAATGTACTGACCATCAAACTTGGGGCTGAGCTTCGCGGCAGCAATATTCTGGTCAATGCAGTTTGTCCAGGTTGGGTCAGAACCGATATGGGCGGCAGTGCCGCGCCACGCTCTGTGGCCGAAGGCGCCAAAGGCATCATCTGGGCAGCAGAACTTCCCGCAAATGGACCCAGTGGAGGTCTTTTTCGGGACGGGAAAGCCATTCCATTTTAATTCCCAACACCAAAGTGAGATTTTTACCAACCTTCTTCATAAGCGCCCGTAGATATACGTGTTTAAACATGTATATCATCAAAACCAAAAAATATCATGTCACGAGCGATTTTTGACGTCTACCAACTGGGAGACATTGATCTGAAAAACCGCATTGCAATGGCGCCAATGACACGCAGCCGCTCCATCGGAAATGTACCCGGTGAACTGGTTGCGACATATTATAGCCAGCGTGCCGGTGCGGGTCTGTTGATCACAGAAGGTACGGCGCCCTCTCCCAATGGGCTGGGTTATGCCCGTATCCCTGGTATTTTCACCGAAGAGCAAGCTTTGGGTTGGAAGGAGGTTACAGACGCAGTTCACGCCAAAGGCGGCAAAATATTTGTGCAATTGATGCACACCGGCCGGGTGTCTCACCCCGCCAATATGCCGGAAGGCAGCCGGGTACTGGCGCCATCCGCAATCGGGCTGGCTCAGGGGGAAATGTGGACCGATACCGAAGGCAATCAGCCGTATCCGACCCCAGAAGCTTTCACGATTGATGAGATCAAGTCCACCATTCAGGAATATGTGCATGCAGCCAGGCTGGCGGTAGAAGTAGCTGGCTTTGACGGCGTTGAATTACACGGTGCAAATGGGTATCTGATTGAGCAGTTCATTGATCCGGCCAGTAACCAGCGGAATGACGCATACGGTGGAAGCATCGAGAATCGTCTGCGCTTTCCGATTGAGGTGGCACAGGCTGTGGTTGCTGCGATCGGTGGCAACCGAGTCGGTATTCGTTTGTCTCCATACGGTGTTTTCAATGAAATCTCGATCTACGACGAACTGGATCAGACCTATGAGTTGCTTTCTCAAAAATTGAGCGATTTGGGACTGGTGTATCTTCACGTCGTCGACCATAGTCCGATGGGCGCACCTGAGGTGCCAAATCGGATCAAAGAAATCTTTCGCACCAATTTCAAGCAAACCCTTATTCTCAGCGGTGGTTACGATGATCAGCGGGCAGAGGCGGATATTGCCGCAGGCAAAGCCGATCTGATTGCCATTGGGCGGCCCTGGATTGCCAATCCGGATTTGATCGAGCGATTCGAAAAAGGGGCAGAGCTGGCGCAGCCAGACCACAATAGCTTCTACACGCCTGGTGAAGCCGGATACACAGATTATCCAACTTTGGCTGAGGCCGAAACCGCTTGATACAGACAAACACTTTCTATCATAGGCTCCGTCTTTTCATGAAAAGGCGGGGCTTTTTTGTTTCTTTCTCAAAAGAAAGTGCGATGACAGAAAAAGAAAAAATGCTGGCTGGTCAGTCCTATGATTCGAGAGATCCTGAATTGATTGCCCGGTATCACATTGCCCGGGACTTGATGAAAGCATACAATCAGATGGACTCGCGGGAATTGGAACAGCGACAGGAAATCTTGGGTCAATTGTTGGGGAAAGCGGGAAAAGGTGTTTGGATTGAGGCGCCTTTCTTTTGTGATTATGGAGAGCACATCTTTATTGGGGAAAACAGCTTTGTGAATGTCAATTGCATGTTCCTCGACAATCATGAGATTCATATTGGGAAAAATGCCCTGATCGGCCCTTATGTCCAGATTTATACCGCTTCTCATCCATTACATGCCGAAGATCGGATCATACAAACCCCGTCCCAAAATGAAACACATTATCTCACCAGTTCGCTGCCAGTTTACATTGGGGAAAATGTCTGGATTGGTGGCAATACCGTGATCATGCCTGGGGTCAGGATTGGCGACAATGTGACCATCGGAGCTGGCTCAGTGGTCACAAAGGATATTCCCGACAAGGTTTTGGCTTTTGGCAATCCCTGTAAAGTGAATCGGTCCCTGGCGGAAAAATAGCCTGGAAACAGTAGCTTGTTTTACATCGGCTAAGTCAGCAATGCCTCATTCGCAAACAATCTAATCGTAAATGCGTACCTTTAAGGGCAATTAAGCCCTGCTCACACTACTTTCCTTGATCCTCCCTGTCTTTTATTCTTTCCGCAGCCGACTGAACGACGAGACAATATTTTTGCTGCGGACCATTTATCATCTATGACATTCGACCAACTAGGGATTGTGGCCCCAATCCTGAAAGCATTAGAGGCCAAAGGATACAGTCAGCCCACTCCCATACAGCAACAATCCATTCCGATTCTGCTGAAAGGCAAAGATTTGCTGGGTTGTGCCCAGACGGGTACCGGTAAAACAGCTGCTTTTGCCATTCCCATTATCCAGCATCTGTTCGAAAGCCATCGCAAAGGACAACGTAAGATCCGTGCGTTGGTGGTTACGCCTACGCGGGAACTGGCGCTGCAGATTGCGGAGAATTTTACCCATTACGCCAAGCATACACCCATCCGAAATACGGTCATTTTTGGTGGCGTCAAACAAGGTTCACAGACTCGTGCCCTCGCCAAAGGCGTGGATGTTTTAGTCGCAACACCAGGCCGTTTGCTGGACCTGATCGGTCAGGGATTTATCACCCTCAAAGACATTGAATACTTCGTCCTGGACGAAGCGGACCATATGTTGGACATGGGCTTTATCCATGACATCCGCAAAATCATCCAGCGTCTGCCAGAAAGGCGACAGTCGCTTTTCTTCTCGGCCACCATGTCGTCTGAAATCGTCAAGTTGTCAAAAAAAATCCTGGGGACACCCGAGCGGGTGACCATTGCACCAGAACAAACCACATCAGAGCGGGTAGAACAAGCACTGTATCATGTGCCCAAGCGCGCCAAGACCAAACTGCTGATCCATTTGCTCAAACAAGAAGAAGCAGATTCTTCGTTGGTCTTTTCACGTACAAAGCATGGTGCTGACAAAATTGTCCGGCTGCTCAAAAGAGCAGGCATACAGGCAGAAGCCATCCATGGTAATAAATCACAAAATGCCCGTCAGCGTGCGTTGGGTAATTTCAAAAAAGGCGACACCAATGTCCTGGTGGCCACCGATATCGCCGCACGCGGCATTGATGTGTCAGGTCTGGAGCTGGTGATCAATTTTGATCTGCCCAATGTGCCGGAAACCTACGTACACCGGATTGGCCGGACCGGAAGAGCAGAGGCCAATGGCATCGCACTTTCATTCTGTGATGTGGAAGAAAAGCCGTATCTCAAAGACATTCAGAAGCTGATTGGGCAACATATTCCGGTCATTGAGGAGCATCCCTATCTGGCCGAAAATCTGCCGGAACCTGAGGCTCAGACACAAGCCGCATCGCGACCCGGACAAAAAA
>JBCBZF010001243.1:0-1877 GCA_039815525.1 Bacteroidota bacterium
AGGAACTCATGGCCAGATATTGATATACCGAAAACAATTCGCGGTGGTACTGCTCATTGATCATCTTTTGAATGCGATCACTAATCATCTTCTCTTGCAGTTAGATTAATTTTATATTAGAATTTGTAAATATAACTGCTAACTCCTCTTGAGGTTTAAGTCGGATTGAATTTGGAATGAGAATGAATCCAGATAAGCCCCTGCTTCCAACAGATGGGTACCATACCAACTGAATATTTCGCCATCGACCAATTCCACCACCGATTGAGGACAACGCATACGCCAATCAAGGAGATGTTTTTCCTGATAAGGGAAGGGTTCGGAAGACAATAAAATCAGGTCTGGTTTTGCTTGCATCAGTTGTTTGGCGGAAATAGCAGGATAGCGTCCTGAGAATTGCCTGCCGAGATTATCCAGTTTCAGTCGGGACAGCATTGCATCAATGAAAGTATCTTTTCCTACTACCATCAAAGGCTCTTCCCAAATGAGATAAAAGCAGCTGACTGGTTTCGAAAAAGCTTGAATGGATGAAAGAGTATTGTTCAGTCGGCAGTTTATGTTTGAAGCCAGTTCATGGGTTCCAGTCAGCATTCCCAGGTCCCGAATCATTCGGTAAACATGCTCAATGGTACGGACGTCAATGACGTACACCGGATAGTCTTCCCTGAGAATCTCGACCATTTCAAGGGTATTCTCCTCTTTTTCAGCAATGATCAGATCAGGCTTTAATGAATGCAGGCGGTCAAATTTGATGGCCTTGGTTCCTCCTACCCTTACTGCTTGTTTCACTGATTTCGCAGGATGAATGCAAAAACGGGTCCGCCCAACAATGCGTTTTCCCAAACCTAAGGCATACAGCGTTTCTGTTATCGAAGGGCATAAAGAGACAATTCTCTGAGGGATAGTTGGGACAACCATTTCGTGTCCCAGATGATCTAAAACAATACGGGTGCTCAGGTTTTCATCTCGCATCTGCCACAAATAGATTGAGGACTAAATCCAATCCCATTCTTTTCCGATGAGTCAACGGCCGCAAATCATTGATCCTTGCAATTGGGATGAATCCCGAAGACATAATTCTGGATGACATCCAGAGATTCTGCGACCTCTGCGCCTTTGAATCCTTTGATCATCGCTGGTGAGATATCCGCCCGGTAAGCCGCCAGGTAGGATTTAGCCACCGGTAGGTAGGACCAATGCCAACGTTCTTCTTCATAGCCATTAGGCCGTTCAGGCCCCTTGGCAGTATAAGGCTGGCCAAAGCCAAACTCAGCTGCATGGGCCACCAGCCACTCGTATTCTGCCAGCCCTCTCCCACTTTTGAAATAATCATTCTCAAACGCATTGAGATCCATGTCTGTCCCCCAATGATGACGAGAGGTTCCAGGCATGGAACTGTATCGCAGGATGGTTTTCGCTCTTTCAGCAGGATCAGCCACACTTTGGGCCAAATTCTTCCCTCCTACCCTTCTTGCGCCAGTCCATTTCGCTTCCCAAATGGCTTTCTGGCGATAAAAATTGCGCGTAGCTGACTTTATGATCAATGAAATGCCATCTGCTTTTGCAGCATCGTGCATACGAACAAAGGCTTCATATGCCTCTTGGTGCAAGAAAGCGCCCCGACCGCTACCGGCGCTGTGTTGATCCTGAATGCGGACAAACAAACTATCTTTTGCAGGATCAAAGGTCCCCAACAAATAAACAGGATCAATCTTGGGAGGTATCATGGTGTCCAACGGAATTGTCTGATCCAGACTCCTAACTCCTGGTGATATAACCGGACAAGGCGGATGGTTCGGTAGATTTGAAAACAACTGGACGGTATCAAATATCAATGCATTTGATGGTGCACAACACCTTAGAGCGATTTCAGATGG
>JBCBZF010000454.1:0-5588 GCA_039815525.1 Bacteroidota bacterium
ATCATAGGGATTGATGCTGGCATCACCGTAGAATCCGGGGCCATTGTTGACAATGCCGGGGAGCTTTTGGTGGATTGGATTCACAACGAAGGGAATCTGTACAATCGCAGCCGAGCCAAAACCAGTCTGGATCGATACGAAACAACGCTTGAGGCTTTTACCTACAATTTTGTCGAGGGGCAATTTGAAACCATTACTTTATTGGACAATGAAGGACGCTTTGACAATTCAGGGATCTGTGTAGTCAGAGGTGATTTTCGGAATACTGCTGTATTCAACCAGATCCGTACATCCAGCATGGAAGTCTCCGGTGATTTGGTCCTCAGTCCTGGCAGTATCCTGAATCAATCAGAGGAAAGCGATTTTTACCTGGTCAAAGGCAAACGCATTTCCATCCGCGAGAAATTAGCCGTCATTTTCCAGTAGGGCCAAACCTATGTGTTTGGCCAATAATACCACCAAAACCTATGTATTTGGCCGACACCTCCACCCCAAACCAATCGGTTTAGCACGAAGTGTAGACAATTTGTCTGTGGGCGCGGTAGGGGCAGACACGCAAGTCTGCCCCTACCGCGCTGACACATTCATGGCGATCCGCCGAAACAACCAGGGGGCATAACGCTTCAAATACACCATGATCGTCTCAGGAAAACCAATATTGATTTCCGGTTTTTTACGTCGAATTGCTGTGAGAATCGAGTCTGCACAGCGCTCCGCACTCATCCCTTTTGCCTGACCAGGGTCCATTTCCCCATAGGTGCTCCCGTCTTTTGTCAGGGCATTGACAGAGATTTGAGTATGAATCCGGCCTGGATTGACGAGGGTAACATGGATGCCTTTGGGCTTTAATTCCAGCATCAGGGTTTCAAAAAAACCGTGTAGCGCATGTTTGGAGGCAGCATAAGCTGATCGTAATGGAAAGCCAAATTTACCCGTCAGGCTGCTGATCACTGCGATATGTCCACTTCCTTGCTGGATCATATGGGGTAGAATTTGTTTGGTCAATGCTACTTGCCCAAAATAATTGACCTCCATGATGCGGCGATCGACGGCCAAATCTGTTTCATGCACCAGGCCACGCTGACTGATCCCGCCATTGTTGACCAGGACATCAATCCGCCCATGTTGCTGAATCTGTTGGGACACGATCTCAGGCAACCGATCGATTTGGGTCAGGTCCATGGGAACCACAAAGCATTTCTCGGCATTTTCACCGCAAGATGCTTTGACTCTCTCCAATTCTTTTTCCCGCCGGGCTGAAAGCAAAACGGTCGCACCTGCCTGCACGCAGGCTTTGACCAGTGCCTCTCCAATACCCGAAGACGCACCTGTGATCCACACCACTTTTCCCTGAAATGTCATATCTGAATCTTTGGCTCCAAAGATAGGATGGAATCTGGTTTTTCTGCCGTTTTGGGCAGTCCGTCAGACTGTCAGACTGTCATTCTGTCAAAACTTCTGCGTCAAAACGGCAAAAAAAGCGGCTGGCATTGTCATTGATGTTGCAAGGTGAACCATTAATCGGCTGACATGAGTAACGAACAGCGTCCAGAAGATTTATTTGAAAACCTGAAAGATGGTTTTTCCAGCTTCGGCAAGAAGGTTGGCGATTTTGTCGACGATGTGCTGAGCGGAGAAGGGATTGGGAAAGAAATAAATGTCCGGGTGGATATTTATCAGGAGGGCGACCAGTTCGTCATTGATTTTGAGATTCCCGGTGTAACCAAGAAAGAGATCAATTTGCAGGTCTATGAAGGCGTGTTGACGGTCAAAGGGGAGAAAAAGCGTTTGACGCAGCTTCCAGCCGAACAACACATACGTCAGGAACGCAAGTTTGGCTATTTCGTCCGCAATATTCAGCTCCCCATTGATGTGGAACTGGATGGGATCAAAGCTACATACGAAGCCGGTGTGCTGTCTGTCCGTTTTCCAAGAGCGGCTGGCGCAGATGACAATTCGCAGAACATTAACATTGAATAGGAAAATAAAATCGTATATCTCTGATGAGCAAAATTATTGGCATTGACTTAGGTACGACCAATTCCTGTGTGGCGGTCATGGAAGGGAATGAGCCGGTCGTAATCGTCAACTCTGAGGGCAAACGTACCACGCCTTCAGTCGTGGCTTTTACCAAAGAAGGAGACCGTATTGTGGGAGAGCAGGCAAAGCGTCAGGCTCTCGCAAATCCAACTAAGACCATCCGCTCCATCAAGCGGTTCATGGGGGCAACCTATGATGATGCAAAGAAAGATGTGGAGGGCATTTCTTATGAAGTTGCACGTGGTCGTAACAGTCTGGCGGTTGCACAGATTGAAGACCGCACCTATACTCCCCAGGAGATTTCAGCGATGATTCTTCAGAAAATGAAGAAAACCGCTGAAGATTATTTGGGATACGAAGTAAAAGAGGCCGTTATCACAGTGCCTGCTTACTTCAACGACGCCCAGCGTAATGCGACCAAAGAAGCAGGTGAAATTGCTGGTCTGACTGTAAAGCGGATCATCAACGAGCCAACTGCTGCAGCTTTGGCATATGGTCTTGACAAGCAGGACCAGAATGTGAAAGTCGCGGTATTTGACCTGGGTGGTGGTACCTTCGATATCTCTATTCTCGAATTGGGTGATGGCGTATTTGAAGTGCTGTCAACCAATGGGGACACCAATCTCGGTGGAGATGATTTTGATGAGGCCATCATCCGCTGGCTGCAAAGCGAATTCAAAGCTGAGCATGGCATCGACCTCGCCAAAGATCCAAAGGCGCTGCAGCGTCTGAAAGAAGCGGCAGAAACTGCAAAAATTGAGCTTTCTGCTACCACACAGGCAGAAATCAATCTGCCATACCTCTCAATGGATGCCGATGGTCCCAAGCACCTTGAGCGCAGCCTGAGCCGGGCAAAGTTTGAGCAGTTGGCAGATTCTCTGTTCGACAGCATGCTCAAGCCATGTCAGGAAGCATTGAAAGCTGCTAAACTGAAACTAGACGAGATTGACGAAGTCATCCTGGTTGGTGGATCTACCCGGATTCCCAAGGTCCAGGAACTGGTCAAAGACTTCTTCAAGCGTGAGCCAAACAAAAGCGTGAACCCTGACGAAGTTGTATCCATTGGTGCCTCTATTCAGGGTGGTGTCCTCTCCGGAGATGTAAAAGGGGTATTGCTGCTGGATGTTACGCCATTGTCTCTCGGTATCGAGACCATGGGCGGTGTCTTCACCAAGCTGATTGATGCGAATACGACCACCCCAACCAAGAAATCGGAGATTTTCTCTACTGCATCTGATAATCAGACTTCGGTAGAAATCCATGTCCTGCAAGGGGAACGCCCGATGGCATTGGACAACCGTACATTGGGTAAATTTCACCTGGATGGCATTCCGCCGGCACCACGTGGCGTCCCTCAGGTAGAAGTAACCTTCGACATTGATGCCAACGGTATCCTCAATGTAAGTGCCCGCGACAAAGCCACTGGCAAAGAGCAGAAGATTCGCATTGAAGCGTCTACTGGTCTGTCAGATGCGGAAATCGATCGGATGAAGCGCGAAGCCGCTGAAAACGAAGAAGCAGATGCACGCCGCAAGGAAGAAGTTGAAAAACTCAACCAGGCTGATACGCTGATCTTCAGCACTGAGAAGCAGATCAAAGACCTCGGTGATAAACTTTCCGACGCCCACAAGGACGCCATCAATGGTGCCCTGACTGAGCTGAAGGAAGCCCACGCCGCCAAGGATCTGGACAAGATCGAAACCGCCATGGCCAGCCTCAACGCTGCATGGCAGGCTGCTTCCACTGAGATGTATCAGGACCAGGGTGCTCCTGGCGCTGATCCTACCGCTGACGCCAACGGCGCAGCAGAAGAGGCAGATCCTGAGATCACTGAAGTCGAATACGAAGAAGTAGACGACAATAAGTAAGGAGGTTTTCCAAAATTTATATTCAGATCAGGGGACCGATTGCGGTGGCCTGTTTTGTTTTGACGTGATCAAAGACGCAACACCACCTGCCCCGCATTCGCACAGCCCAAAATCCCATAGCCACCTTCCACATTCGAATGGACGGCTTGAAACTGCCGCTCAAAGCTCAGCGCTGCTGAATAGTAGAAATTCTGATAATTGGTGAGCGTTTGCAGATAGCGAAAATAGGATTGACTCACTGCTGAAACCTGTATGATCAGCTCCGCATTGCGGAGAGCCGCAATGTCGTGGAAGTAGTACAAATCCAGGTCGAGCGACAGCCGGGTTTTCTGCCCTTGCCAGGACGCATCCGACAGCCAGAGACGCTGGTAGTCAAAATCAAGCCCGGCTTCATCACCGACAGTTGGTGCCTCCAATTCATAGGCTGCATAAGCCAGCCGGAATTTGTCCTCGACAGAGTTGGGCTCCCGGAGAAAGCTTTCCACTACATAAAAATCTGCACCTTCCTGATCTTCCATTTCCAGATCAATGCGGAGATAGGAGTAGCCGTCCTGGACGAAAAAACTCGTGTCTTTGATCTGAAAGACTGGACTGGCTGGCATGGTGTCCATGGCTATAATCGTCGGATATCCTATACGCTGAGCCCTCAGCTGATAAATGCCACCGGGGCGGAGCCGCAGGCCTGAACTGTGATAATAGCCGGAATCTTCCTCAATTAAGCGGCTTTCCCAGCCTTCCGTGAGTGAGCGTAGCAGAACGCTGGCGCCTTCGACGAAGCTAATGGAACTGTCTCCAATCGCTTTTAATTTGTCCAGGTGAATCTGATGGGGACGATCTGAGTGAAGCAGTCCGTTGACAATCAGGGTAGGTGGTGGTGTAGGCGGGGTGAAAGGAATGACTTTTTCACAGCCCAGACCACAAAACAGCCAAAGCAGGCCAAGAAGATATGTTCCTTTTCTCTGTTGCATGCTCTTTTACACAAGCCCAAAGAATAACAAAACCCGCTGACTTTCGCTGATATCTTGTGCGGCCAGTTTTCTGCGCAGCGATCGGAGTGCTTTGCTGATCTGGGTTTCAACCGTACGTTTGGAAATGGACAATTGGGCGGCAATCTCGGCATTGCTTCGCCCATCGAAGCGGCTGAGTTCAAAAACCTGCCGACAGGCGGGTGGCAATTCTTTGATCCATTGATATAGCTGATGCTCAAACTCCGCCGCAATCATTGGGTCTTCAAAGAAGAAAGGATTTTCCGCTTCTGTGGTCTGGTCAATCGAAATGGTCGAAACCGATCGCTTATTCAGATGATTGATACAGCGATTACGCACCGCCTGGAAGAGGTAGCTTTTGGGCGAAGCCTGGATCGATAGTTTTTCTCCCTGCTCAAACAAATGGAGAAACAGCTCCTGCACAATTTCCTTGGCAAGTTCTTCTTCCTGGACCATTTTCCATGCAAAAGCCGTCAGCATGGCGTAATAGTCCATAAACCATTTCTCAATATTGAGTGGTTTGCCCAATCCTTGTGTGCATTTAGTTCATTTCCAAAATGAAAAGTACAGGATTTTTGATTCTCAAAAAAATCAACTCCTGTCTCTCTTTTATCAAGACAAGAATTCTCCTAAAAACGCTATTCGGATGGGAAAGAATTGTCGGATTAAAAACGAAAACGATAACTTATATAGG
>JBCBZF010000954.1:0-2860 GCA_039815525.1 Bacteroidota bacterium
AAGCCAAAACGCTCTGAGTGAAACTGCATTTGAATGGGACGCAAACGTTTCTTACCCCGATTGCGATCCAGGTTGACCCGAACCACAAAAAACTTCATCTCACTTTTGATATAAGGCTCCAATACCTCAGCAGCACCAGATGGAATTTGATAGCCGTTTTGGGTCAGCCAGCGTTCCAAACCATCTGATTCTTCTGCCGATAAGATCAGGATGTCAAACTCACCTACCTCATACACCCGCTCCACTTTTACCTTTTCATCTTTGTATTCAATGTATTTTGGCGGCGGCAGCGTTTCTTGTCGTTTGGTACCGGAAAAGGCCGTTACCACCACTTCTTGCAACAACATGTCCTCATCACCGCAATACACATAGGGATCATTGTATTCAACCAGGCGAGGCGCAGAATAGCCATCCAGTTTGTCAAAAATCTTTTGATCAGCCAGTCGGATTTGCTCACGCTCCAAGATTTCAGGCACTGGCACGACCATGGCAAAATCCTCCACCGAACCAGAGAAATCACTGGACATGGTGATGACTGTCTGGGTACCATCTCTGGCGATGATCACGGAAGAAGCTTTGTTGAAAAGCTTTGCATCTGCTTTGGCCACATAGAATCCACAAAAAGCCCAGGATGGAATCGCGATGCTTACGAAAGCAATCAGGGCCATCACTTTTTGTATCACTGCTTTCCCCGGCAAGAATGAGGATGCCTGAGGCGTCCAGCGAAACTGTCTGTCAGTCAGTTTACGGTCCAGTAAAACGGTGATCGGCGCATAGGCAATCAGAGCCCAAATGGGTGCAGTATGGACATAGTGCCAGCCGGTCAGGACAAAGGCAAACATGGCTATGCCCATGGCCCAAAGGATACGCGCCTTTGGCTTGCGGGGCGTGGTCACCGGATCGGTGATCATGAAAAAGGTAAATAGCAGCAGGGTTCCACTGGTCAGCGAATGTTGGACATGGTCCAGCGGCCAGCCTTTGTACAATACATTCCAGCCAAAAAGCAAAGTAGCAAAGGTGCCAATGAAGGCCAGACTGGTGTCAATTCGGCCCACCCGAAACAACACAATCGTGCCACAGGCTCCCATCACAAACAGCAAAATGGTGGCACTCCCCCATTGTCCCGGCGATACCCAGGCATCGCCCGTCAGCAAGGCTGCAATAATGCCCAGGTTCGCCGGGTTGAAAATGTGCTTTCCTTTATATCGAATGAGAAACTTACTTCCAATGGCAAGGCTGGTCGCAAAAGCAAGTGTCCAGAGGCTGTTGGCTTTGAGCAGCAAACAAAGGCCCAAAGCCGTGATCAGCGCACTTTTCAACGAATCCATCGAGCCTTTAACAAGCCTCAGGGCAATGAATTGCACGCTTAAGGCAGTCAGCAAGATGGTCAGATACCGAAACCATTCTGCTTGCCAGCCCAGTGTGAGTAAGCCGAATGCCAAAAATCCACCCAGGTAGGCGATTTGAAAATGTCTTGGGTCTCGAAAAATATTGGTTGCTTTCATGGAAAATGTTTCATCCTTCATACAGGGGTAAGATGGATGCACAATGCTGATTCCACATGAGGAAGATATTTTTTTGCTTAAAAAGCTATGAACCGCTTCTTTTTACCCCTGACTTTGCTCTGCTTATCCCTCCCATTATCAACTGTTTGTCAATCACTTAGCACACCCGAACTACAACAGTTACCACAGTCAATTAGAGTCAGTTGGCAAAGTAGCGCAGATCAGGAGCATATACATTTTGTGGTAGAAAGAAGTACTGACGGAATGCACTTTTTACCACAAACCCGCATGCAGTCGGTATACTTTTCTTCCGAACTACAGACTTACAGTTTTGATGACAATCATCTTCAATCCGGACAAATGTATCATTACCGGGTCCGCTTCGAACGACAGGATGGCGGGGTCGACCTGTCCGAGTCAGTAAACATTCAGTTTCAACCCAAACAACAAGAAAGTCTTCTGATAGGCCCACTGTATTGAGACCATGGAATCGCGGGACTTCGCATGATTGACCTGGATTGTCGGAGAACGATCAGGTTGGAATTGACAGTTTTCAATGCCCAGGGGCATCAATTGTTTTCAGAAAGCAAGCGGATAGAAAATGGCCCAAGCACTCTTTCCTTTCTCCATCCGGCTCTTCCTGGCGGTCTGTATTATGTCCGCCTGGAAACCAGTGAAGGCATCACTTTCAGACAATTTGTTGTTCCCTAAACGACACCGCCCATTCGTTGTTTTTTCCGTTATGGAAGAAAGGAATTGTCATCTTTTTGTAACAATTTTGACATATACCGAAGGTGAAATGCTTTAGGCAAACAAGAGCATTTACCACCTCAACATACCTTCAAATTCAGTGGTTTGGCGGAAAGAAAAATTCCCGAACCACTTTCATTTGAGTATACAACAACGAATGATGCAATAAACATGTCCCCAAAAGCCTACCTCCTCCTCTTTTTGTTCTCAGCTGTTTCAGGACTTTTTGCGCAAAGTTTCGATGGTAGCAGCCATCTTCCTTTATTGATCGTCCAAAGCAATGGCGAAGCCATTGTAGATGATCCACGTATTGCGGCAGAAATGTGCCTGATTTACAATGGGACTCAAAAACGCAATCGGATCGGAGACCCTTGCAATCAGTATGAAGGTCAGATTTCAATTGAAATCCGCGGTTCCTCTTCACAATTTTTCCCCAAAAAAGGCTATGGCTTTGAGACCCAAAATGCTGACAGTAGCAACAACAATGTTGTCCTATTGGGAATGCCTTCAGAAAACGACTGGATTCTGCACGGACCTTTTAGTGATAAAAGCCTGATTCGAAATGCACTTACCTATCGGATTGGGCGGGACATTGGCCGCTATGC
>JBCBZF010000859.1:0-3205 GCA_039815525.1 Bacteroidota bacterium
AGCATGTTCAAAGTGCGCGCGGGTAGGAATCTTCCGCAGATCAGACAGATTACCTCCCATGTTTTTGCGGAGCCAATCCACAAAATGTTGCAGCACTTCCGTCGCATTTTCTCCCGTATTGGCATGGGGATACCCAAAAATATAGGGCATCACGATGGCAGACTTGGGGCCAAACATATTGAAGACCGTATCCAAATGGATGAATCCCCGGAGATCCGGTACATTCACCAGATAAATGCGTTGAATCTTTTTCTCAGTATCTGCTTCGAACAGCTTTTTGACCATGAGCTCAAAGGCGGCCCGGGTGGTTCGATTGGAATACAAAAACTCTTTTCGCCCTACCCCAACCGCCAGAGTATCCTCACTCAGCACCAGAACATTTCCTCCTTCCATGAGAAAATGATCGCGCAGACCACTCCAGGTATTGTCTTCCTGCATTTCACGCAAAAAGCCCACCATATCAAGAAAGATACTGTCCTGGTCAAACATCGGATGATATTTGAACAAAGTGCGGAGGAGAGCCGGTTCCAGGTTACGACGGGATGAGGCCAGGGCAGTGATCATGACCCCAGCCGGCGTCGCCGCCGACGAATCCCGTACCCACATCAATTCTCGTTTGGGAGGGACAATGATGTTCGGCAGACGATTATTGTTGAGAATCAGACGCCGCGGATAGCCTTCGATCAGATCCGATACCAGGTCCCTGGTTGGATAACTATCCAGCCGCTTATTGTGGGCCATCAGATCATCAATATAATGATCAGCAGTACGATGCAAGGTATCTTTGAGAATGCGCTCACGCATGCGGCCATCCGCCTGCTCAAAGATTTCTTCCAGCATATGACGGAGTTCATAGACATTTTCTGCCCCGATTTCATCCGCAATGATCTGTTTCAGATCCTGATGATTCTTTTGTAGTTCCTCAAACATCCTTGGATAGAGACCCATCATCGGGTGATCACCTTCCCAGGGAATCATTTGGCCGTGCTCCGGGCCAGGTGTATGGACCAGAACCTTTTTCAGAGGCGTAAATTCAGACGTAATGCGTGGTTTCATAGGAATAGGTGATCAAAAAAATATTTCAGCCATCATACAACGAACGCTTCCTCCGCCATAGGTTTCAATGACATCAAGAGGAATGATGACAAGATGATGATGCAGGGAGAGCTGATGGATTTGTTGAGGAGAAAGCGACTGATAAGCGCGCTGAGACATGACCAGGCAGGCTTCACCAGATTGATTGCGAACTGCCAGCATATTACCGGCAAATTGCCCCATTTGGGCGAAGTCAATCTCAACGATCTCAAAGCCATCGCCCCGTAGGTGACGCTCTATACTTTTCCGCTCTTGCGGATCAGCAATCGAATCCAGACAGATGACTGCTGCGGTCTCACTGAGTGCCATCATCACATTGGTGTGATAAATGTCCACGCCCTGCTCGTCCCGAGAGGTAAACACCACCACTTCACAATCGACCGCACGCGCAAAGTCATTCAGGACTTCCCGATCGGTTCGCGGAGACAAACACGCATACACTTTTTGATGGACCCGGTCCATGATCATACTCCCTGTGCCTTCCAGAAAAAGTTCCCGCGCTTCATAATGACTGAGGTCAATCAATTCACTGGCATGGTGCATACCCGCAACCGCACCGTATATACTGGCTTGCCGTTCGAGGCGACGATTGGGTGCCATGATGGGATACAGAATCACTTTCCCATCTGCATGAGTAGAAATCCAATTATTGGGAAAAACGCAGTCCGGAGTATGTGGTTCAGGTTCATCTTGAAACACACTGACCCGGATGCCATTGCCACGCAGAAGCTTGACCATCTGATCAAATTCAGCAATGGCACGCTGTTCAATTTCAGTAGAATTGAGCGAATGATCCTTATGTTGAAAGGCGTTGCTCTCCGCCGTCAATTCGTTGTATCCGAATCGGGCCGGGCGTACCATGAATATATGCGCGGCGATCTGGCGGTCTCGGTTCAAAGTCGTTGATTTTTGCATGTTCGGGGGCAGAACAATCTATGCCAAATTGGTTAAAATTGGCGGCTCAATATTGATAAATTCCCGTCATTCCACAAAATCTGATTTCGGATTGAACCAAGCACCTCCTAAGGGGTAATTCTCTACACCCAATCACGATAAAAACGATGAAGATCTATTTTCATTTTTGTCTCATTTTCTTGTTTTCACCAGGCTTACATGCACAGCAAGCGCAGGAGGTGGTTTCCATCGCACGCATGATGCACGACTATGATTGGTATGCGCGTCAGTCGCAGCTCTGGCAACAGAAAGTCCGCCAAAACCCGCAAAACGCTCACGCCTGGCTCAATTATTATGAAGCCAATCGTCAGGCCCGAAATGTCAATCAAGGTAAAGCCCCCGTTGATCCAGGAAGTATCCTGACAGAAATGGGAAAAGCCATCCCAGAAACCTATGAGTTTCATTATCTCACCTATCGGCATCATGGTGGTGATGTATCCAAATTCCCATCCCTTCAAAAAGCCTGGGATCTCAAACCTGGAGAGCCCAAATTATTGGATGAGTTTGTGACCCATTACGAGCTAAAACGCGACCTGACTCAGCGGAAAGTGTACAATGAGAAATGGTATCAAGCCAATGATCTACCGGCTGAAAATCTGGCCTACAACTATAATGTCCTGATGAGTCTGCGACCCAATGCCATCCTGATCACCAATGGCGACATGGATACCTATCCAATCTGGATGTTACAGGATGCCTTGAATATTCGGACCGATGTACTGGTCATCAACCGCTCCCTGATCATGTCGCCGGAGTATGCAGACAAAATCTTTTCACAGGAAAAGATGCCGGTTTTGATTTCAGACAAACGCACCTTTCCCGAAATCATCAGCCATTTTCAAACCCATAGCAATCGGCCTATCTTTTTTGGGCTAACTGTCAGCCAGGCAACCACTGATCGTTACAAAGATCAATTGTATGTCGTGGGTCTTGCCTCCCTTCTGAGTGAAAAGCGCATCGACAATGAAAAAACCCTGGCCACAAATTTTGAAAAACGATTTCAAACCGAATATTTACTTACGCCCCTGCAGCACATACCAGAGAAAGCGACCTCCCGCCTCTTGACCGCGAGCTATTTGACGCCTCTGCTCATGCTCAATCGCTACTATGAAGAAAAGGGTCAATCGCTCAAACAGAAAGCGGTGCGCAAGCTGAT
>JBCBZF010001158.1:0-2140 GCA_039815525.1 Bacteroidota bacterium
AGATTTTCTAAAACAAGTCCCCGCATCTGATCGCAGCGTGGATGGTAAATTGATTGAAGCACTTTGGGAACTTGACGCAAGGGAATATCAATATGTGGCGATTGATTTGTTGGTCAAATGCGCCCAATATGGTGCTGAAGATGCGATTGAATTATATGAAAAATTGGTGCTGAGCAAATCCTGGTGGGACACGGTCGATCTGCTGGCCAGGGTAGTCGGCATCCATTTCATCAAATATCCGCATCTCATTCAGCCCAAAGTTTCGGCCTATCTGGATTCCGGGGAAATGTGGCTACAGCGTATTGCCCTGCTTTTTCAACTTCATTATAAAACGCAAACCAATTGGCCACTTTTGGAACACTGCATTCTGTCTTGCATCGAATCCAGGGAGTTTTTCATTCAAAAAGCGATTGGTTGGGCCTTGCGACAGTATTCCAAAGTAAATCCGGATCAGGTTGCATTCTTCATTGAGAAACATCCATTGGCGCCGCTGAGTCGGCGAGAGGGAATGAAATACATAGCCCAAACAGGTTTTTGACACCTATTTGGGCTGGGTAAGATTAAAAAAACCTGAGGTTTTGGATAAGGGATTGCTATATTCATTTGACTATCAGCACATTACCTTACCCTTTTCCTTAGATGAAAAGGGCGCAAAAATCAAGGTCAAAAAAAACTGCCAGGTCCACAATCCAACGCCACCCCCACTTTTTGACCGGGCCAACGCGCTTTTCTGCAATCGGGGTGCTCTTTCCAAGATTCTTAAACAAAATTGACGTTAAAAAACGAACTGATCTGGAATTACTCCTCACCTCCCACCGGGAGTGCCTGGCCTTCAATCATTGGCGCGCCTACTTTCCGTAGAGCATCCTCCAACTTCGGCATATCATCTCCTGTGATCGTCTGTAAAGCTGAGCGAATTTCACCCAACTCAGCTTTGGCAATCTCAAAAGTCGCTTTGTGGGTGGGTGTCGGACCATAGGTCGCATTGTTGACACCCGTGCTCACAGCCCCGAGTCGACTTTGAACCGTCGGATTGTTTTTCTCACCAATCTGCTGTTTAGAACGGTTGCCATTCAATTGGCCATCAAGATCATGTAATTTCTTAATTACTGCTGCCAGTTGACTATCCAATGCTCCCGGCTCGCTGGCAGAACGGGACAATGCCACTTTCATGGCCGCAACTTTATCCATTTGCTGTCTCAGCACAGCATTGGTCGCGATTGCCATGGCCTGGGTTTCGGCTAAATCCTTCCAGAAAGCAGCCACTGTTTCAGGCTTATCACCTTCCAGTGCACCTTTGCGCAATCTTTCTACCTGAAAGCTTCGCGGTTCGGACAAAGGGGTGATTTGGCCATCCACTTCTTTGGCCATGCTCACAGAATAGGTACCGGGAGGCATCATGACGCCATTGGCCTGATTGGGAGAACGTTTGTCCTTCAAACGCATTGGCATGAGACTGGAAGAACGCAGATCCCAGCTCACCCGATGAATGCCTTTGCTGGTCGGCCCCTCCAGGCGACGGACGACATTGCCAGCAGCATCTTTAACGGTCAGCCAGATTTTGGGTTTACTCTGCGTCCTTTCTGCTTCCAATGCATCCCAACCTGGAAATGGAATATCCTGATTGTCTTTGGCCAGCTTTTGATCAGCTTTCTTTCTATCCCCCGCTTTCGTGCTCAGGCCATCTTTGAGGTAGTAGGTAAATGAGGCCCCAAAATCAGGATTCTTTGCGGTATAATAGGCTGCACCCTGATTACCTTTGCCATTAAATCCAACCCCCGGACGTGGGATGTACCACCAGGCTTTCCGAATACCAGCAAAGAGCGTGGCTTCCTCCTTCATTTGATCAGCGCTGATTTCGCGCAAGGGGCTGTAATCATCCAGAATGTAAAAACTTCGTCCAAAAGATGCACCCACCAGATCATTTTCACGTCTTTGAATGGCCAAATCGCGGAAAGAAATGGTCGGAACACCGCCTTGTAGCTTGGTCCATTGCTTGCCGGCATCAATGGTGAAGTAGATCCCGAATTCTGTCGCAACAAACATCAGTTCCGGGCGAACATGGTCCTGCACCAAGCGCCATACCAGGGTACGATCCGGCAAATTACCGCGCATCGATTGCCAGCTTTTGCCTCGATTG
>JBCBZF010001036.1:0-2590 GCA_039815525.1 Bacteroidota bacterium
CTGCTGGTTCATCCGACTCAGTGTTGGGCTGTGCTGCAGGGACCACGCCCTATTTTGTGCACATTGTCCAGGTGCTGACGATCCCACTCATCAGGATTCCGAACGTCAATCATCACTGGTGCGCTTCCTTCCTGGATGCGTTTTTGCAGTTCTACTACCGTGATATCCATCTTCAAATACGTATTTGATCAAACATTAAACCGAAAGTGCATGATGTCTCCATCATCCACGATGTATTCTTTGCCTTCAATGTACAATTTTCCGGCTTCTTTGACGGCGGCCTCGGTTTGATAGCTCATCAGGTCGTCATATTTCATGACTTCAGCCCGAATGAAGCCTTTTTCAAAGTCTGTGTGGATGACACCAGCCGCTTGTGGCGCACGCATGCCTTCGCGTATGGTCCAGGCCCGCACTTCCTTTTCACCGGCCGTGAAATAGGTCTGTAAGCCGAGTAATTCGTAAGCTTTCCGCACCAGCAAATTCAAGCCAGGCTCCTCAAGCCCAACTGATTCCAGAAATTCCTGTACATCAGCCGGATCTTCAAAATCTGCCAGTTGCTCTTCGAATCCTGCGGAGATGACCAGAATGCCGGCATCTTCGTCTTTGGTGGCTTCACGAACCTGATCGACAAACGCATTGCCATCCGGCAAACTGTCTTCATCTACATTGCAGACGTACAGCACTTTCTTCGCCGTCAGCAATCCCAGTTCAGCCACGACTGCCATCTCATCTTCATCCTGCTCCATGGTCCGCACATTCTCGCCCTGTTGTACATGATTGATGTACTTCTGAACGATTTCGACCTGTTTCATGGCCTCTTTGTTGCCACCCTTGGTCATCTTTTTGGTGCGTTCCAGTTTGCGCTCCAACAGCTCCAGGTCTTTGAACTGCAACTCTGTGTCAATGATCTCTTTGTCGCGAACCGGGTCGACGGAACTTTCGACGTGGATGATGTTGTCATTCTCAAAGCACCGCAATACATGGAGGATGGCTTCGCATTCACGGATATTGCCCAAAAACTGATTGCCCAGGCCTTCTCCTTTGCTGGCACCTTTCACCAAACCAGCAATGTCCACGATCTGCACCACCGCCGGAATGGTCTGTTTGGGGACAATCAACTCGGTGATCTTGTCCAGACGTGGATCTGGTACCGGCACCATGCCCACATTGGGTTCAATGGTGCAGAAAGGATAGTTGGCGGCCTCTGCCTTGGCGGAGGAAAGAGAATTGAAGAGCGTCGATTTTCCTACGTTTGGCAAACCGACGATGCCACATTTAAAGCCCATATTGTCTTTCAATCAAATTCAGGCTGCAAAAATAGGAAGATTATGGGGAAAATGTAGGGTATGGTGAAAAGCAAAAAATGGATTCCCATAAATATGCACCCTATTTCCTGGAATAGGAGGCAAGACATGGCAACAATATGTGTCCTTTTACTGTTTCAGGATTTTCTTTTGCCAGATCGCTCCTTCATGCTGAACCTGCAAGAGATAGATTCCAGAAGACAATTGGGTAACAGGTATCTTCCTTTGAACAGAAGCAAAGTGTGTCTCAGCATGATCTGTCCAAAGAACTCTCCCCTGAAGATCATACAAGGTGATTTGATAGCTTCCCTTTTCCCCAAGGCTCACCTCCAACCAATCTTGTACCGGGCTGGGTTGAACCTGAATGTTGCTTGAATTGGTCTCCTCTGGATCAAGATTGGTCAGACCATCGCTTTTAAACTTGTCAAAAAACATCTCAATCCCGCCTCCACCCGTGAAAATCCGGGTTCCCAAAACTGCATAGCCGCCATCCTGGGTCTGAATCACCGCTGATGGATTGTCCCAATGTTCAGTACCATACGTATAATCCCACTGCAAACTTCCATCTGGACCAATTTTCATCAACTTAATATGCTGAAATTCGGGTGTTATGCCTGTCTGATCCTGGTCTAGCAGATTCAATAAAATCAGACCGCCGTCCCGGGTACGTTTTGCATCGACTACCTCTGTGGCTCTCACGTTATTTGTATCTTCAGGCGCAATATCATGTTCCTGTTCCCATAAAATCTGCGCCCCCGTCTCACTAATTTGAATCTTGTAAATCTTGGGGTTGATATGATCGGTTCGGCTCAAATTATTCATCTCGTCTGCGACAATGCAATAAAAAGAAGTCGAGTCATATTGAACCATTTTGTAGCTGGCATCCCGATTGGTCCCAAAATGGAAATCCCAGATTTTGTTTCCCAGCGTATCAGCATAATACAGATAGTTTGTTGGGAGTGGGGAAGCGGAATGAGAACCTGATTTCAGATGTCCTGATAGAAGAACCCTTTCTCTTGAAATTCGTTTTCCTCCTGTGAAAACCAGTTCTTTAATCGTTGGCAAACTCTCAAAGCCTTTTGCTCCCGGCCATCGTCTCTGTCACACCAGTCTGTTGCGAAATGTGGACTTTCCATCGTTGTCTTCGGTCAAACTCTCAAAGCCTTTTGCTTCCGGCCATCGTCCGTGTCACACCCGTCTGTTGCGAAATCTGACGACACCTCCCCTGCCTGGTTGGAGTACTGTACTACGTTACAAAGAAGACATGTTTTTGTATCTTGAAGACC
>JBCBZF010001186.1:0-2047 GCA_039815525.1 Bacteroidota bacterium
CCTTATGACATCACCCGGAAATTTCAGAGAAATGATGCGGAGTTGCGGAATCTGGTGGTATTGTTTCCAGATCGTGAGCTTTATGTCGGGCAAAAAGTATTGGTGATGGGTTTGCTGACATCTTTATTCGTCATCTTACTGCTTGCTGCCTTTGCCTGGCTGTTGTGGCTGCTTTTTCGGATGAAAAAAGTCTCGGAGATGAAAAATGATTTCATCAATCACCTCAGTCATGAACTGCGGACGCCCCTCGCTTCCTTGATGCTGGCCGGCAAAACCCTGCGACTGAATACCCATTCTGAAAAAGAACAAAACTATGCCGATCTGATCGTCAGAGAGGGGAAACGTCTCAACGATCAAATTGACCGGGTGCTGGAGATGGCTTCTGCCGATGCCTCCGATTTTCAATTGATCCAGGAAGACCTCAATCTGCATGATTTGGTAGAGGAAAGCTGTGATCGTCTGAAGGGTTTGATTGAAGGGAAAAAAGCACAGATACGATTTCAGTTTAAAGCTGCTAAAGCAGATATCCAGGCAGATGCTTTGCATTTAGGCAATGCCATTTTTAATCTGTTGGAAAATGCACTGAAACACAACGACCAACAACCTGAGATTACCATTGTGACACATCATGATGATGCGTGGCTGAGTCTTGATGTCCATGACAATGGACCAGGGGTCTCTGAGAAATTGCGGCGTAAAATCTTCCAGAGATTTGTGCGCAATCAAGAAAGTAATAAGCCCGGTTTTGGCCTGGGACTAAGTTATGTCAAACAGGTGGTCGAAGGTCATGCCGGTCGGGTAGAAATATTAGAATCTGCCCTGGGCGGGGCATGTTTTCGCATTTACATTCCAAGTTCCTGATCGCATGTTGAAGATATTGTTGATTGAGGATGACAGCAGTTTTGGATATATCTTATCCGAATACCTTGGGCTGAAAAATATGTCCGTCCGCTGGTGTAAGAATGGAGCAACAGGATTGGATGCCGCCATCACTGAACCATTTGATTTGTGTATCCTCGACATCATGTTGCCGGATACAGACGGCTTTGCCATTGCTGCGCAATTGCGTCGAAAGCGGCCGCAACTACCGTTTATTTTCCTCACCGCCCGCAATCTCAAAATCGACCAGCTCAAAGGCTACCGGCTGGGCGGAGATGATTATCTTACCAAGCCAGTGGATGAGGAGCTGCTGGTGGCAAAAATTGAAGCAATTGTACATCGAAGTGGCAATGTTCCCAGCGGACAGCCTGAGATTCTCTCCATTGGTACCTATCAGTTCAATCCGGTGAATCAGCAATTGATTCATCAGGGGGAAGCCCGTCAGTTGACGGAGCGGGAAGCGGCCCTGCTGGAAGCATTTGCCCGCCAAAGGGGTATCCTGGTTGACCGCAAAGAAATCCTGCGGAGCATCTGGGGCAGCACCGACGAATTCAGTCGTAAAAGCATGGATGTATTTATTTCCCGTTTGCGAAAGTATTTGTCTCAGGACCCTTGTATTCGACTCCGAAACGTCCACGGACGCGGCTTTATTCTCGAAATTCGCAGCTAAGGGCAAAGCTTCCTGCCAATTAAACTCTATCTTTCCACGGAATTCTGTGGATTATGCGAACGCTTTTACTCCTTTCTCTTATTTGTCTGACGCATATTGTACCCGCTCAGAAGCTGAGCCGTGAGGCTGTCAAAGCTGACCTCCAATTGGTGTACAAAGAGTTGAAAACCTATAACCCAGGGCTCTATATTCTGGCATCCAAAGAAGCTTATGAAGCGAGACTGGACAGCTTGATACAATCTCTGCCAGAAGAGATCCCTTATCTGGAAGCCTATCAAAAGCTGGTGTATTTTTTGACGCTGACCAATGAGGCACATGTTCAGATTGATTGGCCATTTGACCAATTGGCCAGTACCCCTACTTTTTTCCCTTTCTATGTGTATGTCAAAGGAGAAGAGGCCTTTATCACCCACAATTTTTCGGATCAGGACTTTTCGGGATATGGCCTGCCGAATGAAGGGGTCCAAATCCTCAGCATCAATGGTGAACCGATTGTAG
>JBCBZF010000114.1:0-10001 GCA_039815525.1 Bacteroidota bacterium
CGAACCACAAGCCCTGGAGATCATCCGCCTGCTGGCCGAAAAGATTCCTTTCCTGACATTGGAAAAGACCTTTACTGATGCGCTGGCCGCCATGGATTCTCTCCGGGGCAATCCGGTGGATCTGGTTTTCCTCGACATCCGCATGCCAGATATTTCGGGTTTGGATTGGGTCAAAGGTCTTCAAAACCCTCCTATGATCATTTTCACCACTGCCTACTCTGAATACGCTGCCGAAAGCTATGAATTGGAGGCAGTTGATTACCTGGTCAAACCCATTGCCTTTAACCGCTTTCTCAAAGCAGTCAACCGGGCCGCGCAATTGCAGGAACACCAACGCCCATCCTACACCTTTGTCAAAAGTGGCCATCAGTTTGTAAGAATCGACTTTGAAGATCTATGCTATGTTCAGGGAGCCACCAATTATGTAGACTTCCACACCAAGGAGAAACGCATCACCGTCCGGATGAAGATGAGTGAGGCCCAGGAATTGCTGCCCGAAAGCTTTGTGCAGGTGCATCGGTCGTACCTTGTCAATTTGCCTTTGGTGGAGCGAATTGAACAAAACCATATTGTTATGGGAGAAGCCCGTATCTCGATTGGGAAGTCTTATCGGGATGACTTTTTACAAAGATTAAAGGGCTAGCCTCATCATCATTTCGACAACATTCCAGACGTCCAACCGTCAAGCCTCAATTATTCCGCTTTTTTACCAGGAAAAACGATACTCCGTTCTAGACGCATACCTTTCCCCCACTTTCAACAAAGTAGTCGGAAAATGTGGATGGTTGGGCGAATCAGGAAAATGCTGGGTTTCAAGACAAAATGCTGAGCGGGCAGGATACGCCATGCCATTTTTCCCATGCGGGATGTCCAGCCAATTGGCGGTGTACAATTGTATCCCCGGTTCGGTGGTGAATACTTCCATCTTTCTTCCTGATGTACTTTCAGTTACCACTGCCGCCAGACGATCTGAACGATCATTGAGGACATAGTTTTGATCATAGCCCAGGCCATCTTTTGTGAAAGGATCATTCGCAGAAATGCGGCTGCCGATTTTTTTTGATTTCAGAAAATCCAGCGAAGTCCCGCGAACCGATACCAATTCTCCCGTATGGATCAGTTCGGCAGTACAGGCAGTATACTGGTCGGCATGGATTTGCAGGACATGATCCAGAATATCGCCATTACCATGTCCTTTGAGATTAAAATAGGCGTGATTGGTCAGATTGAGATGGGTGTCCCGGTCGGTGCTGGCCTGGTATTCGATGACCAGCGCCTGATCGATGATCTGGTAATGAACACTGACCTTTAGTTTGCCTGGAAAGCCCTGATCTCCGTCAGGACTTTCGGTTTCCAGCAAGACCCCATTTCCTTCCGCTCTGGCCTGCCAGAGATATTTGTCCAAACCGACTGGCCCTCCGTGTAGAGCATGACCACCCTGGTTCATCGGGACCTGATAGCTTTGGTCGCCAATCTGAAATTGTCCCTTTGCGATCCGGTTGGCAAAGCGACCGACAGTAGAACCGAGATATGGGTGGTCTGTCAAATACCCGCTGACATCGTCAAAACCAAGGACCATGTCAGCAGGCATCCAGTATTGGTCTGGTACAAACAGGGAGACCAGGGTCGCGCCATAATTGGTGACAGCAGCCTGTACCCCTCCCTCTTCACCAAAGGTGAACAAGGAAGCTTCCCTGCCGTCAGGCAGTTGACCAAACGGTGATTCGAGCAGTTCGTCGAAGTGCATATTATTCGTCCTCTTCAAATCCGCCGCAGGCGGCGGTTAATTTCTCAATTGCCTGGGTACGCTCCTCTCCTTCCAAATCAAATCTGACAGCCTTTTTCCAGGCTTCACATGCCTTTTCAGTATCGCCATTCTTTTCGTGCACCAAGCCTTGTACGAAATAAGCCTGCGGATTAAGGACATTGATACCAAGTGCCGCCTCAACTTGTTCCATTGCTTTTGCTGCATCGTCCTTTGCCAGATAAGCCTGCGCCATCTGATTGTAGGAAGCAAGGCGAATGGGCACACTTTGGTTTCTGCGCAGAGTTTCTTCAAAATCTGCAATGGCACCATCCGGATCATCACTTTTGAGGCGGTAGAAACCCCGGCTATAATGCAACAATTTATTGGCGGTATCACATTCGATCAGGCCGGAATAAAATTCGACCAGCTCCGCAAAATTATTTTCGACCAATCCTATATCAGACAATAAGGGATAAACCGTGCATTTTTTGTCCGGATCCATTGCAATCACTTTACGATAATCAGGTTTGGCGGCGGCATAATCCTCTTTCTGGGTATAGGCAAAGCCCCTTTCCAGATAAGCATTCGGCAGGGTCGCGGTTACGGAGGAGTCTTCAAGTGCCAATTCATCCGCGATGCGGATTGCTTCGGTATAATCGGCAATGGCCTCATCATATTTTTCCCGATTGAGAAAAATCGACGCACGACTGTAATGCGCAAACACCAGATAGTCCATGGTATTTTTACGCTTTTTCTTTTTGTTCTTGCGCGGATTGAGGCGAATACTTTCAGTAAAATCAGTTTTCGCATCTTCAAATTCCTTCAGCATACTCCGCTGAACGCCACGCTGATGCCAAATGCGATAATTCTCAGGATCAACTGACAACAACTCAGTAAGAGAGTCAATCCGGGCAGTAATTTTATCGTGATCCTGATCCAGTAGTTTGAAGGCAAATGGAATGTTTACCCAATAGTGGATATTTTCTCCTTTGACCTGTGCTGGGGTAAAACGGAGCTTATTTACGTGCAATTCCACCGCTCGTCCAAGGCTGCGATCTGCCTCGGCGATCAATTTGTGATTGACATAATTCCCGTCCGGATCAACCAGAATGCGCACCACCACATTTCCTTCAATGTTGGCTTTGCGGGCTTCTTCAGGATATCCAATGGCTTCACGCACTTCTGACAGATTCTGTGGATCTGGTTCCTGATCGGCAAACACAAATTCGTTGACATCAGGTATTTTTTCTTCATTCTGCCCATAGCCATTCAACCCAAACAGCAACACAAACACGGGCCATATTATCAGTTTTTTCATACTCTATAGACGTTTTCGAAGTCGCAAAAGTAATCAAGGCTACTTAAATAGTCCAAAGATGTATATTTACAGCAACTCCAAGCAGCTTTATCATGCCCAGTGACATCATCAAGATCGGTAATTTCAATCTGTACAACCTTGTCGGAAAAGGAAAAAAATTTTACGGACGACAATACAGCGAAAAACACCACAAACGAAAAGTTGATTGGATTTCCGAGCAACTACAAGCCATGCGGGCTGACATCATCGGTTTTCAGGAGATTTTTCATGCTGAGCCACTCAAAGAAGCCGTTCAGCCCATTGATCGCCTTCGGAATGGTCATTATGCCTTTGCCAAGGTAGATGGTCGTTTACCCAGAGTAGGCTTATTGTCTCGTTATCCGATTGTCAAACAGGATGTCTATGAAGATTTCCCGGTTCAGCTCAACATCAACAATACCGAAATTCCCATCAAGAAATTCTCCCGGCCGGTTTTGCGCGCAGAATTGCAAATCCGTCCTGACTTGCACTTTGTGGTCTTCGTGGTGCATCTGAAATCAAAGCGTCCGGACCTCATGGAAAATGAGACGCGGGAGAATCATCAACATCTTGCCATCGGACAAGCGCGTTCTCTGATCCGACGAGCGGCTGAAGCCACTGCTCTACGGGCTTTGTTACTGGAAGATTTACAGAGAAAAAACACACCGGTCATCGTTATGGGAGATGTCAATGACTCCGGATTGGCCGTTACCACCCGGATTCTATCCGGTGAGCCTCCACACCGCCGTTTCCCGCAGGATGTCAAAGAAGAAATCTGGGATGTTCTGCTGTATCATGCCCGCGACATTCAGGCGCGGCAAAGTTTCCACGACTTCTACTATACCCATATTCACAACGGTCATCATGAAGCCCTGGATCACATCATGGTCAGCCAGGAATTGGTGGGACAAAACCCTGATCGGGTTGGCAGAATTGGCTATGTGAAGGTGTTTACGGATCACCTGGTCGACGAGACCCTGAGCAAGGACAAGATTCTGCCCTGGAAGTCTGACCACGGTCAGGTTGTGGCCACTGTGGAACTGGATTGATTACCAGCGAAGCACGATTTTCCCCCGAGACTGGCGAGATTCAAGGAAAGCGTGTGCTTCTCCAATTTTTTCTGCGGAAAAATCACCTCCTACAATCGGCTTCAGGATGCCATCAGCATGTGCCTGTACCGCCCCTTCCAGAGCTCTTTGCAGCACCTCAGGTCGTTCGTCGGCAATGGTGAGCATATTGACCCCTATCATTGCTCTGGATTTCAGTAAAAACTGGATGGGATGATAGAGGCCAAAGCGCCATAAAACCCTCAGTCGTCCAAAAATATTGCGGGTATTGGTCTGCGCGGAGGCACCAAAACAGAAGATTTTCCCACCGGGTCGCAGCAGTTTAAAGCCTTTTTTCACAGATGTACCACCCACCGGATCAAATATTATGTCGACGCCTTTTCCATTGGTGATGCGTTCGATTTCAGTGGCAAAATCTTTTTCGCGGTAATTGATCGGATGGTGTACCCCCATGTCGGTAAGCATGGCCAATTTTTCAGCGGAGCCAGCAGTACCATACAACACACAGCCACGCGCTTTGGCAAGTTGCACCAGGGCCGTTCCGACTCCGCCGGCGGCAGCATGTATCAGGACATGATCCCCTTCAAAAAGACGGGTGGCCATTTCGGCCATGTAATAGGCGGTTCCGGCCTGGGTAGCCAGAGCAACTGCTTCACCTGGGTGCATTTCATCTGGAATCGCAACTGCAGCCCGGGCATCGGTGATGGCATATTCAGCATAACCGCCAAAGCGGGTCAAGGCCATGACTCTCTGTCCAACTGCCAGATGATTGACGCCACTGCCAACTGATTCGATCCGACCGACTACGTCGTAACCAAGAATCGCAGGGATAGGTGGCGCAGCCGGATACAGTCCCAGGCGTGCCATTACATCTGCAAAATTGAGCCCAAAAGCGTCTACTTTGACCAGGACTTCTCCAGTGGAAGGCATCGGCTGAGGCGTTTCACGGATCTCAAAAGCCTGATCTGCTGATCCATTTTTAATCAAAAAAGCCGCACGCATACTGTATACAAGTTGTCAGGTGAAAGCACGGAAGGTAAGCAGCCATCAGCAAATCGCCAACCCTCAGAAAACCAAGACTGCTTTTGGTCATTTTTTTTTGCAGTTTTCGGGTTCTTTTGGCAATACAACCTACTTCCCAATTTTTCCAGTCCGAATTTTTTTGGACGTTCGCTCAACTCACTTTAATCGGAATTCCCATGAAACGAGTTTCCCTCCTTCTCTCTCTCTTAATTTTATTATTTCTTCCCTCCTTACAAGCCCAGCAAGTCGTCAGTTTTTCCCAGCTGATGCAAGCAAAAGAAGCCAGAATTGCCGCGGGCACCAAACTCAGCGGGGCACTACATGTCATTCTTGGTCGCTATCAGGAATCACGTGACCTGACCCGGACCGCCCTGACGACGGAGGCTGAATCAAGCCTTCAAAAACAGGATGGCAATTTTGCTTTTGATCCTCAAGGGAGAATCGGCCTGACCATTCGCTGTACAGATATTGGTGAGGTCGTGACCGCTTTACAAGCTCTGGGTTTTGTCGAGAGTGGTCGGGTAGACCATCTCCTGATTCTGGAAGGTTTTCTCCCAGTGGCCCAATTGGCCAATCTGGACCAGCTGGCACTTCCGGCCATGCTGAGTGTTCGTGGCGCTTCGGTGCCTATTCTGGATACAGGTTCTGTTGACGGGCAAGCCGACACCACCATGGAGGCCTACCGGGTCAGAGGCACCGGCCCGTCTAATTTTGATGGAACCGGTATCAACATTGGCGTACTCAGCGATAGCTATGACGATCTTGGCGGCGCTGCAGCGGGGATTGGCAGTGGTGATTTGCCAGCCGCTGGCGTAACGGTCATTCAGGATGCAACTGGCACCTCTGATGAAGGCAGAGCCATGCTGGAACTGATCCATGACATAGCCCCTGGATCTGATCTGTTTTTCGCGACTGCTTTTGGTGGTGAGGCAAATTTTGCCACCAATATTCAGGCATTGGCGACAGCAGGTTGCGAGGTCATTGTCGATGATGTGGTATACTTTGGCGAACCATTTTTCCAGGATGGCATCGTGGCCCAGGCAGTGGACGCTGTCACCAACAATGATGATGCAATTTATTTTTCATCCGCAGGAAACCGTGCCACCCAGGCATACGAAAATACCGCTCCGACTTTTGCGGTTGACCCTCTTACCACTGCCAATGCCCTGGACTTTGATCCCGGAGCAGGGGTCGATTTTTATCAGTCTTTTACCTTAAATGATGGCGAAAGAGTACGCATTTCTTTGCAGTGGCCTGATCCATGGTTTACAGCCGCCGGCGTTGACACAGATATCGACATTGCCATCTTTGATGCTACTTTCACGACTCTTTTGGCCTCTTCCACCAACGACAACATTGCTCTGCAGGCTCCCGCAGAATTTGTGGACTTCACCGATCCAACTGCCGACCTGGCGCCGGATAATTACAACATCATTATTACTTTGTTCGCAGGTCCCAATCCAGGAAGACTAAAGTATGTCAATTTTGGGGTTCAGAATCTGAATGAGTTTGACACCAACAGCCCTACTGTTAATCCTCACGCGGCTGCGGCTGGCGGCGTTGCCGTAGCGGCGGCACCATATTTTCAACTGGCACCAGAAGCCTTTACTTCGCATGGGCCCAGCACCTTCTTTTTTGATGCTGCCGGAACCCCACTTGCAGCGGCCGAAGTCCGCCAAACGCCAGATTTCACCTGTAGTGATGGCATCAACAATACCTTCTTCGGCACAGATATCGTTGCCGACACTGACGTCTTCCCCAATTTTTTTGGGACGTCTGCCGCCGCGCCTAATGCTGCTGCCGTGGCAGCTTTGATCCGTCAGGCCAATCCGGCCGCTAACCGTGATGCGATTTACAATCTGATGTTTACCAGTGCGGCCAATCGCGATCTGGATGCCGCAGGTTTTGACAACATTACTGGTAATGGCTTGATTGATGCCTATTCCCCCATTTTCAACCCAGGCACGCCTGCCAATCTGGACATTTTTGATGGGCTGGAAACAGAAGTTTTTTCCGAAGCCTGGGAAATCAGCAGTACCAATTTTGGCAAGGTAATCGTCAATCCTTTACAGAGCCCATCACTGGGCGGTTTTCACATCACCATGGATACCTGGTTTGGCAATAACACACCACCAAGTCGGAATGAAGCCATTTTACATTTCGATGCAACCAACCAGGCCAACATCATGCTGAGTTTTGATCAACGCGAAGAAGGAGATGAAGATGATTTCATGCCAGTCATCTTCACAGGATCAGTTGATGCTGACGGCGTTGCATTAAGTGTAGATGGGAATACCTGGTATCGTCTGTTTGATCTAACTGGGGGCAATTCAACCAATACCTATAATTTCAACACCATTGACCTCAGCACCTTCGCAGCTGCAAATGCACTCACCCTTGGTTCAGATGTACAGATCAAGTTTCAACAGGTGGATGGTTTCCCTTTCCCCAATGATGGATTTGCATTCGATAACATCAATGTTCAGGGTACGCCTTTGCCGGTTACTTTCCTTTCCTTTTCAGCCCAGCAAAATGGAGAACGCCTGATTGGGATTGATTGGGCCACCAGCCGGGAGGAGAATCATGCTTTTTTCACCTTGGAAAAATCAGCCAATGGAGAAGATTTTTACCCGATCACAGTGGTGCAGGGAGAAGGAGATGCTGAAGTTCGACGAGACTATCGTTTTGATGATCACAATCCTTTGATCGGAATGAATCATTATCGGCTTAAGCAAACTGATATCAACGGAAGTGAAACCTACTCAGACATTCAAAGTGTCCGCTTTGCAGGAAGTATGCAGGCAGTCGTATTTCCGAACCCAAGCTCTGAGCTCCTTCAGCTCCAATACCAAAGTAGCAGCGATCAGGCACTTCGGATTCGCATACTCGATCTCAATGGACGCCTGATCACGCACATGAACCGTTCCTTACAGCTGGGCATGAATCAATTTGAGATTCCAGTTGCTTCACTGGCAGCCGGTGTGTACCAGGTTCAGCTACAAACTGCAACTCAAACAGAGCAGCTTCGCTTCGTGAAGCGCTGATAAGAGGCAAAGTATGTGGTTATATATTTTTCCATAAATGATGAAGGCGCATGTATCCATGTGCCTTCATTTTTTTCATACAAAGGTTTTTATTCTCCTTCTCCTACCGGTTCCTGATTGGTATAGAGGAAGACAAAAGGATCATTGCCCAGGCTGTTGCCGACATATTTGATGTAGACTGGATCTTCATTCCGGAGCAGATCTACCGTAGCAGTATACTGTGCAATGGGTAGGTGCATGTGAAGCAAACCGTCGTTGGTATCGGTCGGGACATTGGTGCCCGTTTCGTGGAAATAAATGATGCCGATCATTTTGTTATTGGCGCCGAAAAGGTGGATATGGCCGCGAAGTTTTCCGGGTGCACCATGAGGACCACCATTAAGTCGTGCAGAATAGGTATTGATTTGTGGCATACAAAATTTGATTGTGTTGTGTAAAGTAACGTAATATTTGTCCTCTTGTAACCGAAAATTTTCAAGCAGCAATTACCTTATTTTTTTCTGTAATTTTCTGCCTGAACAATTGTATCTGATTCTTCTTTTTTATGAAAATTATTTCCCTTTTCCTGTTGATCATCCTTTCCTTTGGATCGCTTCATGCTCAAATGAGCATTGAAGACATTGTTTACGGCCGAGTATGGCCCCAAAGTCTTTCTCAACTTCAGTGGCAGGCAGATGAAGACCAGATTTCCTGGTACGATCAGAAAAGTCATGACCTGCTGTGCCAGACGGTCAAAGGGAAACAGAAGATTTTGATATGCAGAAAGGACCTCAACCAAATCACCGGACGTGAGCATGCTTTCATTCCACCGGTCAACTGGTTGAATGAGGAACGATTCTGGTATCAGGATGGCGATGACATCATCCTCGTCGATCTGGATGAGAAGAAAAGTGACATCCTGAATCAAGTACCAGCTGGCAGTGAATTGGTGGAGCTCTCCCCTAATCATCGAATTGCCAGTGTACTGGCGAATAACATCATGGTCAAGCTTCCCGGTGAAGCGGCCAGGCAAATCACCCAGGATGGCAGTCGCCAGATTGCTTATGGAGATGCTGCACACCGCTATGAATTTGGCATTGACCGTGGTCTTTTCTGGTCTCCAAATTCTCAAAAACTGGCCTTCTATCGCGTGGATCAAAGCATGGTTACCGACTATGCAATGGTGGATTTTTCAACTACACCAGCGTCTCCCAAACCAGAAAAATATCCCATGGCCGGGCAAAATAGCCATCATGCCACCATTGGTGTCTACGACGTCAAAAGTCAGTCCACCATCTACCTTGAAACCGGAGAGCCCGCTGATCAATACCTAACCAATATCACCTGGCATCCTAATGGAAAAAGCATTTATGTGGCAGTAGTCAACCGGGATCAAAACCAAATGGAGTTGAAGGTTTTCGACGCGGAAACTGGCGTAGAAGAGGCAGTCTTATTTGAAGAAAAAGATGATGAATATGTAGAGCCCGAGCATGGCCCTATCTTTTTGGAAGATGATAAAGGTTTTCTGTGGTTCAGTGAAAGAGATGGCTACCAACACCTCTACCATTATCAGGAAAATGGAGAATTGATCGGAGCCATTACGGCTGGGGATTGGGAGGTCACGGAACTACTTGCCATCACCAACAAAGAAGTCTTTTATCTCTCCACTGAGGAAAGTCCATTGGAACGTCATCTGTACGCAGTCAGCTTAGATGGGGAGAAGAAAAGAAAAATGACCAACCGCGGTCGCCCGCACGCGGTCGTCCGAACGCCCAAGACACCCCCGCGCCGTGTCCGCCGCGGCG
>JBCBZF010001140.1:0-2226 GCA_039815525.1 Bacteroidota bacterium
AAACGAACCGCAAGATACAAAGGCGTCAGCTTTTACTTCGTCAGATTGGGAATTGAGTCATTCAGAATTGAGAACCATTTGGTTAGCATATCTACGACCGCTTGTTTGACCAAAGGTTTGGATACATAGTCTTTCATCCCGGCAGCGAGACACATCTCGCGATCTCCCTGCATGGCATTTGCTGTCATTGCGATAACCGGAGGAGCGGATTCCGCTAATTGTTCAATGATGGATTGGGTGGCCTGTAAGCCATCCATTACCGGCATTTGTACATCCATGAAAACCAGATCAATGCCTCCATTTTTTACTGCTTCAAGGGCTGCGGCACCATCTCCGACAATCTGAATCTCATATCCCAATTTGGACAAGAGCTTACGTACTACTTTTTGATTGACTTTGTTGTCCTCAGCGACCAAAATACGCAGGGGGCATCGGCTGGCCAGATCCTGCTCAGAGGAAGGTTTGGCCTTTCTCTTTGCGGGGACATCCGGCTGATTGCTCAGAGCCGTCATCAGGGCTTGGGCCAAATCAGCCTGACGAATGGGTTTCATCAAAGATCGGGCAAATACCGCCTTGGTTTCGCTGTTTCTCTTCATTAAGACAGAACTCAGCATGATCATGGGTGCAGTGGTCAATTCCCGTAGTCTACGGCCACATTCCAATCCATCCATTCCGGGCATGTGGTAGTCCATCACGATCAGGTCTGGCCAGAAGTCTCTCCCGACTGATTTAAGAGCCTCTTCTCCAGAAGAGGCCAAGCGGGTTTTCATGCGCAGTCCACGTAATTGATGGTTTAAAATGTGGAGATTGGTTTGATTGTCGTCCACGATGAGTACATACTTTCCTGCGAGGCTTCTGGGTTTTGGTTTTTCAGGCTTACGATCGGAAGCGACCAACCCAATTGAGAAATAGAAGGTAGAGCCTTTGCCCACTTCGCTTTCTACCCAAGCCGTACCTCCCATGAGTTCGGCCAAACGGAGGGAAAGTGCTAAGCCGAGACCTGTGCCACCAAATTTTCGTGTGGTACTTGCGTCTACCTGCTGAAAGACCGAAAACAGCTTCCCAATTTTGTCTTTTGGTATGCCGATCCCTGTATCATGAATGGCAAAGACGATTTGCTGGTCAGCATCTTTTCCCTTCAGATATGCCTCTACAAATAATTCGCCTTTCTTGGTGAATTTGATGGCATTTCCAATCAGGTTGATCAATATCTGCCGGAGTCTGGTACTATCTGTTTTGACATAATCCGGTACGTCTGACTGGATCAGGGACAGAAGTTCCAATCCTTTTTCATATGCTTTGGCTGCAAGTAGATCCAGGACATCTTCTACAGTTTCCTGAATGGATACATCTTGCTTTTCTAATTCGATTTTTCCAGACTCTATCTTAGAAAAGTCTAAAATATCATTGATGATGTTGAGCAGACTGTCACCAGATGTCCGGATGGTTTTCAGATAATCTTCCTGTTCCCGATTCAACTCAGTATCCTGTAACAGCTCAGTCATCCCGATCACGCCATTCATCGGTGTCCGGATTTCATGACTCATATTGGCCAGAAACATAGACTTAGCCGAATTTGCTTCCTCTGCCTGTCTTTTAGCAGCCTCAGCAATTTGCGTCTGCTTTTCCTGGTCCGTTAAGGCTTTTTCCAGCTCCTCATGCTTTTTTTCAAAGTCTCTGAAAAAATGGAAGGCCGTGAAAATCGAGGAAGAAACCACCAGAATCAAGGTCAGTACAAAAAAACTTGCTTCGAGTTGAGGGTCGTTGGGGACAGGTTTTAGACTATTGAAACCTGTCGCTATCTGGGCAGAGATAAACAGACAATAAATGATAACGAAACCTGCAAAAAGCGTCTTCTCTCTTCGGTGAACGAAAATGGGGATCAGTGAACTGAGGTAAATATAGGCCATGAGGCCGCCCCCTTCCCGCCCCAGACATGCAGAACCAATGTAAACCGCAATATGCACATTGATCCAGGAGAAGAGCCTGGCAAAAGTAATGTGGCCTCTACGAACAATAAATGGAGTGCAAATCTGGAAAAATGCACAAAGGAGAATGAGGTATGCAATTGGGTGGATGAAATAGCCGTATAAAGGCCCAGAGATCAGGAAGATCAGCGCACCAATCAGCTCGTTTTTATTGAAGATTTCAATCCTATAACGATCAAATGCCCCTACAACATGGTCTGAAAAATAATTGGATAATTCAAGAATCTTTTGGTGAATT
>JBCBZF010000177.1:0-8651 GCA_039815525.1 Bacteroidota bacterium
GCGACACCCTCGAGCTTGAATTCCTTGAAAAGGAAACGAAAAAATGTAGATGCTGGCTTTCATTCGTCGGGGTAACATAGAGGAAGACTTCATTTACCACAATATCTCCCTACATGAAAAAGACATTCAATCTACTCATCCTATTCCTGAACACAGGAATCTTGTTTGCTCAAGTCCCGCAGGGGGTCAATTATCAGGCAGTTGCCCGAGACGGTAATGCATTGATGACCAATCAAAACATCGATGTACGTTTTGCGATTCGGGAAAATAGTATTTCTGGTCCGTTGATATTTGAAGAAACACACAGTACCCAAACCAACCAGTATGGACTATTTGCCTTAGTGCTTGGGCAGGGGAATGTCAGCACCGGAGATTTTTCCATGATTGAATGGAATGGAACTGACCACTTTCTCGAAGTCTTCATTGACACTGGCAATGGCTTTACCAGTATGGGAGCCAATCGCTTTGAGAGTGTTCCATACAGTCTGTTTGCTGATAAAGCCAATATGGGTTTGGAAGATTTAACCAATGTGACCACCGCTAACCCCAATAATGGGGATGTGTTGAAATGGAATGGATCAGAGTGGGCGGCGGCGGCGGATGCTGGCGGAGCTTCCTACACGGCGGGAAATGGGATCAACATCAATGGTAGTACCATTGAGAACGCTGCTCCGGACCAGGTTGTGAATATCAATGGCGGTGGCGCGACGACGGTAAGTGGTACCTACCCAAATTTTACCATTAATTCGACCACCTATACTGCTGGAAATGGCATCAACATCAACGGTACGGCAATCACCAATGCTGCTCCGGATCAGGTCGTGAGTCTCAATGGCAGTGGCGCCACCACTGTTAGTGGAACTTATCCCAATTTTACCATCAATTCAACTGACAACAATACCACCTACACCGCTGGAAGTGATATCAGCATCAGTGGCACGACCATCAATAATACGGCACCTGACCAGGTTATTGGTCTTACGGGAACAGGCGCGGCGTCTGTAAGCGGTAATTACCCTAACTTTACCATCAATGCGACCGATAATAATACCACCTATACCGCTGGTGCTGGTCTGAATCTGAGTGGTACTACCTTTGTGAATACCGGTGATACAGATGCCTCAGATGATATCACGAACGCCAGTACCGCTGGCGGTGATGTCAGTGGAACCTTTGGTGGCTTGACGGTTACTGGCATTCAGGGGGAATCAGTTTCTCCAGCTATTCCTGCAATCGGAGATGTCCTGAAGTGGGATGGGACCCAATGGGCAGTGGCTGCGGATGCCAGCGGTGGGAGCAGCCTCTGGAATCAAAGTGGACAAACCATCAATTACAATACTGGAGATGTGGGGATTGGTACCTCAAACCCGGATGCATCATTAGAAGTATTTTCAAATGGCTCTTTAACAGATCCCCAACTTCAGCTTCATGAAAATGGCAATGACTATGCCCGGATTCGGATGCAAAACAACAATGGGACAAACTATTGGTCCATTGCAGCTTATGTAGCTTCGAATGTCAGAAATGATCGCCTGAACTTCTGGAATGGAACCACCGGAGACATATTGACGCTGACGGGTGATGGCGAAATGGGACTGAATGTCGGGATTTCACCCAAAACCAGCTTCCATGTCGGTAATGGTCATCGGGTGCTGTTTGGGACTGATACGCTTGGGCCAGGGGATAAACTGATGTGGCTTCCTGATCTGCATGCCTTTCGGGTAGGTGCAGTTTCCACAGGGGCAGCCAGTACATATTGGAACCGGGACAGCATCGGTCTGTATTCCTTTGCTACAGGCCTGAACACCAGGGCGCAGGGCTATGCTTCCACCGCTTTGGGCCGGGATACGGAAGCGACCAACTCCTATGCCTTTGCCAGTGGCTTTTTCACCAATGCCGATGGACTTTACTCTACGGCGATGGGCTTCAATACAGATGCACTGGCCCTTGGGGCAACTGCTCTGGGATACAGCACAGATGCGGAAGCCAATTATTCCTTTGCGGTCGGATACTTCGCGGATGCTGAGGCCATTTATTCTACTGCGATCGGGAACAATGTGAGAGCTCAGTCTTTCAGCTCTACTGCTGTGGGACGCTACAATGTCGGCGGCGGCAACGCTGCATCCTGGATCACTTCTGACCCGCTTTTTGAGATTGGGAATGGAACCGGCCCCAGTTCTCGCTCAAATGCTGTGACCGTGAGGAAAAACGGCAATGTCGGAATTGGAACCACAGTCCCACTGGACAGATTGCACGTCAATGGACGCATTCGTATGGCGACAGTGGAGTATTTTGAGGATGGTGGCACCAGCGAGATTGCTGCTCGTGGTGATTTGCGGCCGACAATAGACAATACTTACGACATTGGTACTTCTGTGCTCAGATATGATGACGTGTTTGCCACCAGTGGCATCGTCAATACCTCTGACCGTCGGGATAAAGAGGCCATCGAACCGATTCCTTATGGACTCGAAGAAATCATGCAGCTGAATCCGGTCCGCTATCGTTGGAAAAATCGCCCCTTGTCAGAACCCAAACTGGGACTGATTGCACAGGAATTGTTGCCGGTGATTTCTGAAGTGGTCAAAACCCATGATCTGGAAGGGACCGAAGAGAATCCGCAGGATTTCCATAAAGTTGAATTGGAGCGCCTGGGAGTCTATTATTCTGACCTAATCCCGGTTCTGATCAAAGGGATGCAGGAGCAGCAAGTCCAGATTGAGCGTTTGGAGGCGGAGATTGCCGACCTGAAAAAGCAGTAAAGAGAAGTTTTATACCGAACGTGAAATGCTTTGGGAAAATAAAAGCATTTCACTTCTCGGCATACCATCAAAGTCAGTGGTTTGGGAGAAAGAGAAATTCCCCAATCACTTTCATTTGAGCATACCATCAAAAAACGGAAGGTCTGGGCATGGCCCGGTCCTTCCGTTTTGACTTACGACGCACTCTCTGGGGATCAGCGTTTTTCCAATTCGCCAACCAGCCAGTTGAGCTGTACGCGGGCATCACTGATCATGCCCTGATATGATAAAAGTTTGATGTCAGACGAAGCCTTTTGTCCCACCAGACCAGGACTCAATGCCCCGCCAATGACCAACACCTCAATGTCGCGCTTGGGAAGGTAAATATTGAGATCCTCGCGATACTCACGGGCCTTGCGACGGTCGTTGATATCCAAAGGTTGGTCAGGAGATTTGAGGTCAATAAGAATAAAGCCTTTGTTGAAATCTTGTAGCAGCAACAGATTGGGTGCATGCTTGCTGTGGCCGTTGGTAAACTTTCGGCCTACATACATTTCCACTACTTTCTGCAACTCCTGATTGGTCGAGGTAAGGGAATAACGATTGCCCAATACCCAGAGATTGCTGGCCAGGGCAATATGGATTTCATTGAGGGTGGTGTCGGGGTTAAAAATCAATTGCTCCAGATTATTGAGCAAAGCCAGACGATGTGTAGACTGCTGGGCAATCATGGCCACATCCAACATCCCAAATTGCGAGAAGGCGTTGGCCATTTCTTCCACCTTTCCTTCCCTTGATTCCTCCATATTTTGCATCACCATCCAATAGTCATTTTTTTCAAATGACTCCATCAGCAAGGAAATCACCGCTGAAACACGCGACTCACTTTCTCCATAAAACTTGCGGAGGATTTTGTCGAGTACTTTCTGGGCAAAAGCTCTTCGGTAGGCCGGTAAGCGATCCAAACCAGAATCAATGCTCTTTTTCAGACGCGTCTTGGAGAAATCAATTTCCCGGTGGTAGACCTCCATCAATGACTTTTCCAGCAGTGGTACGATCATTTTCTGTACCTCCTCCAGAATACGGGAGTTTTCAATCACCGAACCCCAGTCTGCCGTCACATCGTCTTCCAGCACATCCGCAATCACTTCTCCATAGATGCGTTTGAGCAACTTATGTGGAATATCGGGATGATCTTCAAGGCCAAAAAACAGAGGCCGTCCGACTACTTTGCCACCAACCCGAATGGCGATCCCAGACTGTTTGAGCGGTTTACGACCATCAGAAATGGTGTAACGCAGGGTTACATCATCTTCTTGCTCAACGGCAATTTGATGCTCGAAATTATCGCCGGGAATGTCTTCAATGTCGACCAATTCATCATCCACAAAAATGCGGAAAGCCTCGTTACGGCCGTATTCCAGCACCAGCAGACGTTTAAGCTTTTCCGGATTCGGGAAGGTGAAATTCTGATTGATGCCACTGAGAATGATTTCTGTCCCGTTTTCGTCCGTATTGGCTTCGAAGGATTGAAGGGGAAGGTTGACCAATTCCAGATCATTTTTGGCTTTGATCAATTCATCCCGCCAGATGGTCAGGTGGGAACCCTTGCCACGGGTATGGGTACGAATCTCCATTTTAGAGGCAACCATCAAACCCGCAAATTTGCCAATGCCTTTACGGCCTTTGACAAGACGGTTTTTCAGACGGGTGCGCTCTCCTTTACGGGAAACCCGGCTGCTGGCAATGTTGAGGTATTCATTGCGTACTTCCTGCTCCGTCATGCCCGTCCCATTGTCCCGGATAATGATGGGATCATTGGTCAGTGGCTGTGGAAGTTGTACCCAGACACTTTCAGCATCTGCATCAAAGGCATTGTCGATCAGTTCTTTGATCGCCAGTTCGGTCGAGCGATAATTTTCGCCGAGCAAGGCCGCAAGGCGGGGATCCACCTTGAAATTCGCTTTTTTAGTCATGAAAACGAGGCTTTCGTCTAAGTGGCAAGCCGATTGACCTGCCGGCAATAGTTGATCTTTGCTCTTGTTCCAAAAGAGGCATGATGCTTTTGGAGCTGAGAGTAAAAGAGACCTGAAAGTTACGACCTGTGCATGAAGGGCTGTCCACGAATCAGACTTCTTTTCCACAGGAGGGAATGTGGATTTGTGGAAAAGTGGGATGAGGGAAGTGAAAAAAGCTCGTTTCCGCATCCCCGTCCCTCTTCCGATATGTCTCAATCGAAGGCGAGCATTTTTATCAAATGCCTTTTTTACTCAATCAGGCAGACCACAATGTCATCCTGAATCCCGCTTCATGATCTGCGACAATGCCTTAAATCACCCTCAAGTAAGAAGAACCTGATACCTATGGACCTGAATCCGGGACGCAGAATCGTTTCAGAATGATTCTGAGAAAGTTCCTTCCCCTCACAAAAAAAGCCCCACCAGATGGCAGGGCTTCGTAGATATTGTTCGTTGACTGATCAGTCGTCAGTCTTGATGATCGAATTGACGTTCTTCAAATTGACATCGCTGTTGATGCCTTCGCAGACGATGTCTGCTTTGAATTCCAAATAAACGGTCTGGTTGATGCGATAATCAACCGCGTTGAACTTGATACCACTGATGATGCGGTCTAATGCCAGCTTCACATTGGGCTTATTGGCCGCGAGCACATTGTAGCGAACCACTGTGCCACCAGAATCCAGGGTAACGGAGAAAGCCGCCTGGGCCAGACCACATACACCGTTCTGCTTCATGGCACGCTTCATCTGGTCCTTGATGGCATTTTCACCATCGCGGTAGTAGCGATCCGTAAAGCGTGGACCTGCCACATTGGCGTGAGTATCGGCATGACTTGCATCAGGGCGAACATCGCCACCGGGTTGACCGTCGGCACCCGTACCACTTTGTGGTGTGGTCTGGCTGACCTTTGGTGGAGGAGGTGGAGGGAGCTCGTCTTTTTCAATACCAATGTTCATATCCTGCCAGGAGAGATCGTCTTTGGCAGACTTATAGTTGGCTGGCAAATTCGCGCTTCCAGTACCTGGAACTTCGACTCTTTCTGGTCCACGTCCGCTGGTCAGCGGGGTGCCACCAGTGGAGATGCCAGTAGAAGACGAACCTCCATTTTCCAGTCGATTGATCTCACCCCGCAATGTGGTTAGCTCTTGCTGGAGCTGCTGGATGATGTTGATCAGATATTGCAGTTTATTGCTGTCAACTTCTTCCGTGAAGAATTCGGGTGGCAAGGTGCTCAGATCAATGGGGTTGGCTGAAGCATCATTGGAGGCGCTGAAAGCAGCTTGGCCACCCCCCATAAGGGATGCTTGCAGCTGGCGCAGACGCAATTCACGCTCTTTGTCGCGTAGAGTGCGCTCCAATGTAATCTCCTGCTCACGCTTGATCTTCAAGGCAATCAGGTTATCAATCTCAATTTTCTGGCGTTCCACTTCCACCACTTTGGTTTCCATTTCTTGCTGCAGTCTTTGGATTTCGTCCATCAGACGCTGAGTTTCACCTTCGATGCGCACCCGGGTATCTTCTACCCGCTGCTGGTCCTGGGCGATGCGATCCAGTTCTTCCTGTTCGCGCTTCTGTTCAATGTCTTCCCGCTTCTGCTCAATGCGTTCGGTGATACGGATGTATTCTTCGTTTTCTCTTTCCTGCTCAATTTCCTGACGGCGACGCTCATCTTCACGCTGACGACGGGCATCTTCCATGCGGCGGAGACTTTCTTCCAGGTCGCGGATTTCATCACGCAATTGGTCTTCAGCACGCTTCTTTGGATCGCCTTCATCAGCAATTGGGTCGCTCAGATCGCCACTGTCAGAGCCGGAGTTACCACCCTCATCGAAAAACAGGCCGCCTTCTCCTTCTTTGCCTACTGCTTCATCAGATGCATTATAGGAAAGGTCTTCTTCACCGCTATCGGCGCTGCTTCTGGCAAGATCGGCTTCACGCTCTAGTCTTTCTCTTTCCTTTGCGGCAGCTTCCTCTGCCAGTCGCTGGGTCCGCATTTCTTCTTCCATGGCGCGCATGCGCTGGAGTTGATCGCGCAAGACCTCAATCTCCTCGTCATTGACATCTGGCTGAGCGGCTTTGGGCGGATTTGTGCTGGTTACAGGGGGGGTAGTTGTTGGAGGCGGCGTATTATTGACCACGGGCGGCGTGGTCACCGGAGGCTGCGTACTGGTCGCAGGCGGTGTAGGCGTGCTCGTGGCTGGGGGAGTAGAGGTATTGTTGACCACAGGTGGGGTCGTGGCTGGTGGATCTTCTTTTGGGGTTTCCTTGGGCTGAGCCGGGGTAGTTACGACAGGAGGTGAAGTAACGGCTGGCTTGGTTTCTTCAGCCGGGGGATTTGTTGCTGGCGGTGTCGTTGTCGCCGGAGGCGTGGTATTAGAGGTTACCGGCGGCTGTTGTGGACGTACGCCACCTACAGCCGCGTCATAGACGCGATTGCCGTTTTCGTCCAGTTTTTCATTGTTGAAGACCGGCAGTTGTTTATAGGTATTGTCCCGCCCATCCTCACAATCAATGTTTGGCTTGATCTCGAAATAGATTGGACGAGGTGATTTGAAGTCCCCGGCATTCCACTTGACATTTTTGACAATGTCGAGGGCCGATTGCATAAAGCATTCGTTTTTACCAGTGATGGCTTTGGCCTGCAGTACGTAACCGGAGGGGTCAACCTTAACTTCAAGGTAAATACGATCATTGCCGCAGCAGGAAGTTTTGGCTTCCAGTTCGGTGTAGATGTATCCCTTGACTGTGTTTTTGTTATTGCTGAATATGAAGGTCTTGACGTCAGCGGTCAGCTTCGTTACGTCAATGCCTTCCTGGGCAAACGAAGGGAGACAGCTTCCCATCATCACTACCAGTAGCAATACTCTGAAGTTCATGACTTTATAGATTTTGTGTACGTTCTTGGCCAAAATAAAATCGGTTTAAGGTAGGCATTTTATAGCTGAAATTGAAACCAGTGCCCATGCCCATCATTTGCTTAGACTATCCGCTCACCCCTTCCATGGTCGGGGTATTCACATAATCTCTTTCTATTTGATCCAGCGTATCCCAGATTTCCTGAAGATTGTCTGAAGATACCAATTTGATTCTGAGGTGTTTAAAGTGTGGTAATCCTTTGAAATAGTTGGCGTAATGTCGCCGCATCTCGCGGATGGCCACCACTTCGACCTTCCAGTCGAGCGACATCTGCAAATGCCTGCGGCATACCTGTACCTTTTCCGCCAAAGTCGGAGGTGGTAAGTGTTCACCCGTGGCGAAGTAGTGTTTGATCTCCCGGAAAATCCAGGGGTTTCCAATCGACGCCCGGCCGATCATCACGCCATCTACACCATAGGTGTCAAACATCAGCTTGGCCCGCTCAGGACTGTCCACATCTCCATTGCCAATGATGGGAATCTCAATGTCCGGATGCCGTTTCACTTCCCCAATCATGGTCCAGTCTGCACTGCCTTTGTACATCTGCTTGCGCGTTCGTCCGTGAATGGCGAGAGATTTGATGCCAGCATCCTGCATCCGAAGGGCGACTTCCACAATTTTGATGCTGTTTTCATCCCACCCCAGTCGCGTCTTTACCGTGACTGGCAGATGGGTAGCCTCAACAATCTCACGGGTGAGACGCTCCATTTTGTCCAGATCCCGTAAAATACCCGCACCAGCGCCTTTCCCGGCAACTTTTTTGACCGGACAACCATAATTGATGTCCAGAAACTCAGGATTGGCTTCTTCTACAATCTTGGCGCTGAGGCGCATTGGCTCAATTTCGTTGCCAAAAATTTGAATGCCTACGGGTCGTTCCTCATCGTAGATGTCTAGCTTCTCAACACTTTTGGCCGCATTGCGGATGAGACCATCGGAACTGATGAACTCAGTGTATACCACATCGGCTCCC
>JBCBZF010000349.1:0-6501 GCA_039815525.1 Bacteroidota bacterium
CCTCGTCTCCTGGGGGATCTACGCCGCCATGTCGGCCGCCACCGGCCTGCCGCTCGACATGGGGAGTCAGGGTTAAAACCAAAGTCCTCAAAAACTTGAACGCCTCTGACACCGAAATTCTGTACACCAGCGCATGGGGTGATGACGATGGACATACCTTTGATGAATATGTAGGGAATGATCCATTCGAGCTGGAAGTGATCGTGTCTGAAGGACGTATGGAGGTCATTCTCAACGACAATGAATCAATCGTCTATGACGACATCCACATTCAAAAATGGGGTGTCTTTGAAAACTATTTTAAGGCGGGAAACTATCTCACCACTACAGATCAAGGCTCATATTCAACGGTTAAATATTTCGATTTAGTAGTTAGTCACTGATCAGGATCGTCGGCGTGATCCTACATCAGAATCTCGTAGAACGTGCCGGGGCATTTGCCCCGGCCTTCTCCCCCCAGCTCCAATATTCCTATGCGAATCACACTATTTCTCTACTTGCTCCTATTGGGGGCGGTAGCATGCCAACAAACACCCTCAGGGGAACGTCTGGTTCACGATGCTGCTGCGTTTCAGCAGGCGGTCCAGAGTGCAAGTCCAGGAGACCGCATTGTTCTGGCCAACGGGGTCTGGCAAGACGTGGAGCTTGTCTTTGAAGCAAAAGGGACTAAAGAAGCTCCGATTACGCTTACAGTAGAAGAAAAAGGCAAAGTCAGTCTGGAAGGTCAATCCAATATCCGAATCGCGGGGGAATACCTTGTCGTTGAAGGCCTTCTGTTTCAACATGGCTACACCCCAACCAATGAAGTCATATCGTTTCGCAGGAATAAAGAACAACTCGCCAATCACTGTCGGGTCACCGAATGTGTCATCAACAATTACAGCAATCCAGAGCGCTTTGAATCGGACTATTGGGTGGGTGTGTATGGAAAAAACAATCGCTTTGATCACAATTATTTAGCAGGAAAAAGCAACCAGGGCGTAACCATGGCTGTGCGCCTGAATACCGAAGCCAGTCGGGAAAATCATCACCAAATCGATCATAACTATTTTGGTTATCGGGCGATACTTGGCTCCAATGGAGGCGAGACCCTCAGGATTGGAACCAGTCATTATTCCCTGACCAATAGTCAAACGATTGTAGAATACAACTATTTCGATCGCTGTAATGGCGAGCACGAAATCATCTCCAACAAATCCTGTCAGAACGTTTTTCGGAACAACACCTTCCACGAGTGCCAGGGCACACTTACCATGCGTCATGGCAATGAGACCCTCGTGGAAGGCAACTATTTCTTTGGCAATCACAAAGCAAATACCGGCGGGATTCGGATCATCAACGAGACCCAAACCGTTCGCAACAACTATTGCTACGGGCTAACTGGTTACAGATTCAGGGGCGCATTGGTCATCATGAATGGTGTCCCCAATTCCCCTCCCAATCGCTACAACCAGGTCATCGATTCCGAAGCGTCCAACAATACCCTCGTCGACTGTGAGTATATCCAGCTATGCGCAGGCAGCGACGAAGAACGCAGCGCCATCCCACAAAACACAAAAGTTCACAACAACATTTTCTACACCGCGGACAAAAAAGATCTGTTTACGGTCTATGACGACATCAGTGGCATCGATTTTCAAAACAATCTCATCAGTCCGGCAACCGATAAGATTCAGGAAACCGGCTTTACCCAGGCCAGTCTGGATTTTCAAAAAAACAATGACGGCATCCTGATTCCGCAGAATGAGCTCGCCAGGGGCAAAGGCATGGAGAAGGTCGTAGCACGCGCCACGGCGAAAAATTGTGGGCCTGCCTGGTACACCCCAGAAGAACTGGAGATCAGTTTCCGGACGGGGCAAATCATTCCCGTAAAAGCGGGTCTCAACACATTGGTCGAAGCAGTCAAACAAGCCAAAGGTGGCGACATTCTGGAACTGGAAGCCGGTGAGTATGTGAATGAAAAGTCCATCGACATTCATTTTCCCCTCAGCATCCGGGCTTCAGGGATGGACAAGGCACGTATCAGCTTCCAGCGGAGTTCTCTCTTCAACATTGAAAATGGTGGTGGCCTGCAATTGGTGGGCTTACATATCAGCGGGAAAGACTCTGAAGACAAGCCTGGCAACACGGTCATTCGAACCAGCCGCTACTCCATGAACAAAAATTATAAGCTATTCATCGAGGACTGCATCTTTACAGATCTGACCGTGAATCACAGCTTTGACGTGCTGCGGGTATATAAAAACACATTCGCTGATTCCATCTTAATCCGCAACTCACGCTTTGAAAGCATCAGCGGGCATGTGCTCAAATTGGACAAGGAAACAGACAACATTGGCATTTACAATGCAGAAGATATAGTAGTAGACAATTGCGTCTTTGCCGACGTGGAAGGTGTGGCCATTGGTTTGCATCGGGGTGGAAGAGATGAAAGTACATTTGGTCCCATCCTGAAGCTAAATCATAGCACCTTTCACAATGTCGGAAAAGGAAAACGCAATGCCCTCAAGGCAGCGGTCTCTCTACATGGCGTCCAATTGGCCAATATCCATAACAGCATCTTTTCTGATTCGCAACCGCTCGCTCTCCATCTGACGGTAGGCGAACCGGTCACCAACATTGGCTACTGTAATTTCTATCAGAGCAAACTGCAGTCCAATGATCCGGCTTACAATCTGCACAACAGTCTGCAGTTTCAGCCCGAGTTCATGGCGAATTATCAGTTAGCAGCCTCTTCAGGAGAAGAAAAGCTGGGACACGATGGCAAAAAACCAGGGGTACAATGGTAAAGAGACTCTTATTCATATCGCTGCTCATCTTACCACTGGCTGGTAAAACGCAGAATCACCCCAAGTTGATTTTGCAGCCACAAACGGTATCCGCCATCCGGGCCAATCTTGGCCAGGTCCCCCTCTTTGACCAAAGTCTGTACAAGATCAAACAGGAAGTAGATGCCGAAATTGAAAAAGGAATAGATGTTCCGGTTCCCAAAGACATGGCCGGAGGCTATACGCACGAACGCCACAAACAGAATTTCTTTATCCTCCAGAAAGCTGGCAGTCTCTATCAGATAACCGGAGAAGAGAAGTATGCAGTCTACATTCGGGATGTCTTACTGGCTTATGCAGCCCTCTACCCCAGCCTGCCGATTCATCCCACTGACCGATCCTATGCCACAGGTAAGCTTTTCTGGCAGTGCCTCAATGACGCAAATTGGTTGGTCTACGTCAGTCAGGCCTATGATTGTATTTATGATTGGCTGACGGCAGCACAAAGGCAAAAGCTGGAAAAAGAGCTATTCCGTCCCTTTGCGGACTTCCTCTCGGTTGACAATCCCCAGTTTTTTGATCGCATTCACAATCACAGCACCTGGGGCAATGCAGCCGTGGGAATGATCGGCATTGTGATGGATGATGAGGAATTGATCGAAAGGGCTTTGTATGGCTTAAAGGGTAAAAAAAGCCTGAAGAACCAGTACGACAATGATGGTGGTCTGATTGAACTGCCCAATCAAAAAGCCAGTGGCTTTCTGGCGCAGATCGACCATGCTTTTTCACCAGACGGATACTATACGGAAGGTCCGTACTACCAACGATATGCCATTTTCCCCTTCATGGTCTTCGCCCGTTCGCTGGCCATGAACAAACCAAGCCTCAACATTCTCGCATACCGGGACAGCCTGCTGACCCGTTCAGTCTACGCCTTGCTTCAGCAAACCAATGCTGCTGGAGAATTCTTTCCAATCAACGACGCACAGAAGGGCATGTCATATCTCTCCCGGGAGTTGGTCACTGCGGTAGATATCGCCTATGCCTTAGGGGGCCAAGATCCTCAACTGCTCTCTGTCGCACAGGATCAGGGGAAAGTACTGTTAGACGAAACTGGTTTTGCAGTAGCGAAAGGTCTACAGGAAGGGAAGCAAAAGCCTTTTGTTAAACATTCTCTTGAATTACGTGATGGTGCGAAGGGAGACGAAGGCGCGCTGGGCATCTTGCGATCTGGTCCCATGGGACTGGTCATGAAATATACCGCTCAGGGACTTGGCCATGGTCATTATGATAAGCTTTCTTTTTCGCTCTATGAGGGAGAAAAAGAAGTCATTCAGGATTATGGTGCTGCGCGTTGGGTCAACATTGACCAAAAAGCAGGTGGAAGATATCTGAAAGAAAATAAAAGCTGGGCCAAACAAAGCATTGCCCACAATACGCTCGTTGTTGATGGCACCTCACATTTTGGTGGTGTCTTCAAAACTGCCAATGCCCATCATTCGGAACCATACGCCTTCAAGACCGATGTGAACGGTCTGCACATCATGAGTGCGAAGGAGAAAAATGCATATCCCGGTATGGAAATGCACCGGACCATGGCCTTGTTGTCTGATCCGCTTTTTGACCGGCCACTGGTGATCGATGTTTTCCGGGTAGAAAGTGAAGCACCACATCAGTATGATTTGCCCTGGTATTTTCAGGGGCATCTTCTCAAAGCTGATTTTCCTTTCTCCGTAGAAGAGCACTTGGTGGCAATGGGAGAAAAGCATGGCTATCAGCATCTGTTTCTTGAAGGAAAGGGAAAAGCCAATGAAGGCATTTCATCCATCGACTGGTTTGGCCAACAAGGCTTTTACAGTTTGCATTGCCAGACTGACTCAGCGACGGAAATGCTATTTGGCCGGGTAGGTGCCAATGACCCTCATTTCAACTTGAGAAGAGATCCAGCCTTTATCCTGCGAAAAAGTGATCAGGCAGATGCTCTTTTTGTTTCTCTGCTGGAATCTCATGGGAGTTATTCTCCTGTAGACGAAATCCCCCACAATCCTTTCGGGAGTATCAGTGAAATCAGCATTGTACATCAAAGTGCAGCATACAGCGTCATCGAATTCCAACACCAGTCCGGCAAAAGATGGCGTCTCGGAATTGCCAATCAAACCCCAACTGGTGCCCATCAGGTCCAGATTCAGGATGGGCAACTGGAATGGGAAGGACCTTTTTATTTCGAAAACTTAACCGACAGAAAATAATTATGCAATCAGTCAAACCAAGCAAAGAATTCCTCTTCGGCCAGGACATCGCCTGGGAAGAAGTCGGACCCGGTCTCAAACGGCAGATCATGGGCTTCGATGGGAAGATCATGATGGTCAAAGTACAGTTTGAAGCTGGTGGCATCGGCCAGATGCACGAACACCACCACTCGCAGGTAACCTATGTAGAAAGCGGCGAATTTGAAATGACCATTGGCGATGAGAAAAAAGTTCTCAAAGCCGGTGATGCCTTTTATATCCCGCCGCACATCATGCATGGATGTTTGTGTACCAAAGGAGGCGTTTTGCTGGATGTTTTTAGTCCGGTACGGGAAGATTTTTTGGACAGTGTGAATCAATGATATGAAAAAGATCAAAGGACTTCGCTGGTATATCGTCGGGCTGGTCGCCCTGGCAACGGTGATCAACTACATTGATCGCAATGCGCTGGGCATCATGTGGCCGGAGATCGCCAAAGACATTGGTCTGGAAGCAAGCAGTGCCAAGAATGCTTATGCAACCATCTCTACTTTCTTTTTGATTGCATATGCTTTCAGTAAAGGATTGTCCGGACGCCTATTTGATGTAATTGGTACCCGGCTGGGCTTTGTGTTTTCGATCGTGGTTTGGTCGGTATCTGCCGCACTGCATTCACTGGCGCAAGGCGCATTGAGTTTCAGCATTTTCCGGGCTACGCTCGGGATTGGAGAAGCCGGCAACTGGCCTGGCGCGACCAAGGCCAATGCAGAGTGGTTTCCAGTTCAGGAACGAGCTCTGGCACAGGGAATTTTTAACTCTGGTGCTTCCATTGGTGCCATTATCTCTGCGCCATTGATTGCGATTGTCTACACCTGGATTGGATGGAAAATGACATTTCTACTGGTAGGCGGCCTGGGGCTTCTTTGGATCATCCCCTGGTTGTGGCTCAACCGCAATACGCCTGACAAACACCCGATGATCACGGAGGCAGAAAGAGATTTCATTCTGGAAGGCACCAAAGGGAAAGATACAGAAGAGGCACCCGGTCTGAGTTGGAGCGAAATGTTGAAGTATAAGCAAAGCTGGGCGGTCCTGATTTCCCGTTTCTTACTGGACCCGATCTGGTGGCTATTCGTGATTTGGCTGCCGATTTATCTCAATGATGCATTCGGTTTCAACGTCAAGGAAATTGGTTTCTTTGCCTGGGTACCCTACGTTGGAGCTGCATTGGGCAGCGTCGCCGGCGGTGGCATGGCCCAATACCTCCTGACCAAAGGCCGGACGGTCGATCAGGTCCGCAAATTGGTCATCCTGATCGGCGGAATTTGCATGTTACCCGGTCTGCTGGGTGGTGCATTCGTATCAGATCCGGTCATGGCGGTCATTCTCATTGCCCTGGTATTGTTTGGGTTTCAGGTTGCCATCGGTAACATCCAAACTTTACCCAGCGACTATTTTTCAGGCAAGTCGGTGGGCACCCTGGCGGGATTGGGTGGCTCGACAGC
>JBCBZF010000102.1:0-10315 GCA_039815525.1 Bacteroidota bacterium
ATCAGCGGTAAACCTGCTGTGCATTTCACCTTGCTGCAGAGCCGTGGCCACTTTCCAGTCTTTGGGTAAACGCGGAATATTTAGTTGGACACTGCCATCCAGGCGTCCCTTGACATACATCATACAATTGACCGGATTGATGTAAAGCTGATCACGGCCCACATAGCTCGAGCCTGCATCAAACTGATTGGCCAGGAAATGGTAGCGTAGCATGATCCGACCGTTTTGCTGTTGGACCGACCAGGTATCTTTGTTGCGTTTTTCCCAGGCCAACTTTTTACCTTCTCCATCAAATGCCTCAAAATGTGAAACGGCCGCTGCATAGTTTTGAAAATAGTAGCGACCTGGCCGCCAGGCTGGCAGACAAAACTCGGTCATGCCATCTGCATCAGCCCCGACTTCCAGACTGATCACATAGGTGTGCATATTGGGTTCCAGCCAGTCGAGGGTGTAGGCGTAATCAGCAGCAGAAACAGCTTGAAAAGGTGAGGTAAGGAAAAGAATCAGCCCAAAGAGGAAAGCATATAGATTGCGCATGGAGGGATTTTATTGGTCTCCTAAAGAACGAGAATTTTTATGAAATGAGACCAAAACCTGAGATTCTCCTTATCTTATCTATACACCCTGCTCTGCATCATTCATGCTTCCCACTCATTTCCTCATGCAAATGCACAATGATTCCCTCATTCATTTTGATGAGGGTCGGGGAGCGAGGTACGAGGTGCGAGTGAATATCTATCCTTGATTCCAGGATCTTTCCTGGCGATTAGATCAAGAGGAAAAACTGCTCGCTCCCCCACCCTCGCAGCCCGCTCCCCTTTCAAATCTCCCCCTTTTCCTATATTTTCCGTTTTTCCAGAACAACGATCAATCCTTTCGTCTCTTATGAAACTCTACACCAAGATTCTGATTGGCATGGTAGCCGGGATCATTGTGGGTTATGTCTTTAACCTACTGGGTCTGGGCGATGATGCCACAATTTACATTACCTGGATGGGTGATATTTTTATCCGCCTGGTCAAAATGATGGTGGTGCCGCTGGTGCTGGTCTCGTTGGTTCTGGGTGCAGCCAGTTTGGGAGACATCAGGAAGGTGGGCGCAATGGGTGCCAAAGCCTTTGGCTTTTTCTTTCTGACCACAGCAGTTGCAGTGACGATTGGACTGGGCGTTGGCAATGTGATGAAGCCAGGAGCTGGCTTACCGGCTGACAAGAAAGAACAACTTCTGGCTGACTATAAAGATAAAGTCGCTGAAAAGACCCAAACGGATGATGCCGCAGATATGAAAAAGAAGTCCACGGCGGAAAAAATCGTGGCTTTGGTGGTCTCTTTGGTGCCGACCAATCCCATTGGTGCCCTCGCCAATGGCGATATGCTGGGGATCATCTTTTTCTCACTCTTCCTGGGCATCGCCATTACCCTGATCCCCCCCGACAAATCAGCTCCGCTGATCACGGCCTTCGACGGCCTCAATGATGCGGTGATCAAAATGGTCACCCTGGCCATGGAAACCGCGCCCTATGGCGTATTTGCTCTGATGGTCGGCGTGGTCGCTGATCTGGGACTGGACGTATTACTCCTCCTGATCAAATATGCCGCTGCAGTCCTGGTAGGTCTGATCCTACACGTTTCCCTCACCCACGGCAGTGTGATGATGTTTTATCTCAAAACCAGTCCGCTTCGCTTCATTCAGGCCATCAAAGAAGCGATTGTCTTCGCCTTTAGCACCAGTTCGAGCAGTGCGACTCTGCCCATCAGCATGAACATCGCGGAGAAAAACCTGGGGGTTTCCAAGCAGGTATCCAGCTTTGTGCTGCCATTGGGTGCGACCATCAACATGGATGGCACGGCGGTTTATCAGGCCATTGCCGCGCTCTTCATTGCGCAGGTGTATGAAATTCCGCTGGACTTTGCGGCCCAGGCAACCATCATTCTGACCGCAACCCTGGCCTCAGTTGGTGCAGCAGGCGTACCCAGTGCGGGCATGATTACCCTCGCTTTGGTCCTGGCAACCATTGGTGTCCCAGAGGAAGGAATCGCGTTGATCTTCGGTCTGGACCGAATTCTGGATATGTGCCGCACTGTGGTCAACATCATCGGTGATTTGACCCTGACGGCCCTGATGGCCAAATCAGAAGGTGAGACCATCAACATTCGTTCGGACCGGGACATGATTCCGGGCTAAATGAGAATGGACCCAATATGATGATTGCTTGGCTGGAATCGTTGTGAAACGGTTTCAGCCAAACTTTTACATCACACCCATCAATCCAGCGCTACCAGGGCGAGCCAAACAAAAACAGCCCCTTGATCCACTCAACTCAAATAGCAGAGGAAAAATGGCAGAACAAGACGACAGAAAAGTGAGCAGGTCTGACTCATGGTTGCCAGTTTTATGCATCATCAGCCTTTTGGCCTTGCTGTCGGCCTGCGCAGACAGCCCCGGGAAGCCTGAGAACCAACAGCCTGGCCAGACGTATCCAAGCGATGTCCTTCCTTTCATGGACCAATGGACCATTTTGTTGGGAGATGGCACCCGGAAAAAAGACCTGGTGGACTATGAAAAACCGGATTTCTTTTATGTTGTGCGGGATGAAGAGGCCGATTGGGTGGTGTATAAAACCCCAAATGCGGGCATTACCTCAAGGACATCCAGCAATACCCGAACAGAACTGGGTCAAAAAGCAGATTGGATCCCGGAGGAAGGAGGTTATCTAAGCGGCACCTTGAAAGTGATGCATGTTTCTACTTCTGGTGATGCCAGAGTGGCGGCTTCTTACTCAGTGGTGGTCGGCCAAATTCATAGTGGAGAAGGACATGAAAACGAGCCCTTAAAGATTTTCTACAAAAAATTCCCCGGCCACAAAAAAGGCTCTGTGTTCTGGAATTATGAGATCAACACAGCAGGCGACAATGCCAAAAGGTGGGATTATTCGACCGCTGTCTGGGGATATGATCTATCCGTGGTTGGTACCGCGCCAGATACCTTCCCGGCAGAGCCGGAAGACGGCATTGAGTTGGGAGAAACGTTCAGCTATGAAGTCAATGTCTACGAAGGTATGATGTATCTCAGCTTTAGCAGTCCAGGCCATGATACAGTCAGATTCAGCAAGAACTTACTGCAATCGGATTTTACCAGACCAGCTGACATTCCACAACAAACGCGCGATTTATTTTTCCCCATTGGTCGGGACGGACTTGAACGCCAGGAAGCCTATGCAGGGGAGAAACAGTATTTCAAGCAAGGTGCTTATAATCAAACCAATGGAAAAATCGCCGCAGAAAACCTCTTGTGGCATACTGAATCAGATATTTATGAGGGAGACATCGCCAAACAATATGCTCATGGTTCTTATACAGAAGTCTGGTTCAAAGACGCAAGAGTCGGTCCAGCGGTACCTCCGTCAGAATAGTAATTTTTTGCATTGACAATGCACTACTCATCTCGCGTATTCCTTATCAAATCCCCAGAAATTGCAGTATGAACACACAAGACTTACCCAAACACTACCCAGGCATTCCGCCAATCTTTATGCTTCTGATGGCCGTTTTTTTCCTAGCGCTTAGCAACTGTTCCAATCCTTCTCAGAAAGTGGGGGATGACAAGCCATATGCCAGCGACCTCATCCCATTCTTCAACCAATGGAATTTGATATTGGGAGATGGGTCCAATGCCGGCCTTGCCATCAGTTATGAACAGAAAGATTTTTTCTATACCGCCCATGATGAGCAGGGAGATTGGGTGGTTTTTAAAGCGCCCAATGCCGGAGATACCCACGGCACCTCCAATAATACCCGAACCGAGCTTGCACAAAGGAAAAAATGGTCGCCCATGACCGATGCCAATATGTCCGCCACCCTGAAAGTCATGCAGGTTTCGGCATCCGGCGATGCGCGGGTAGCCGCCTCCTACTCTGTTGTCGTCGGGCAGATCCACAGTGCTGATGGCCATGAAAATGAACCCCTGAAAATATTCTACAAGAAATTTCCTGGCCATACCAAAGGCTCCGTTTTCTGGCATTATGAAATCAATACTGCCGGCGAAGACAATTCCGGTAGATGGGATTTTTCCACCGCAGTCTGGGGACATGATTTTTCGGTGGTTGGCAGCACGGCAGACAGCTACCCGGAAGAACCCGCAGATGGCATTGCCCTGGGAGAAGCATTCAGCTATGAGATTGAGGTGAAGGATGGCATGATGCATCTTCGTTTCAGCAGCGAGGGCCATGAAACCAAAAGCTTTACCAAAAACCTCATCGCATCCGAGTACGCAAGCACGGCTGATATCCCTCAGCAGACGCAAGAACTGTTTGTGCCCATCGGCCAGGGAGGGGTAGAACGGGAGAATGCCTACGCTGAGGAAGGTTTGTTTTTCAAACTTGGTTCTTACAATCAAACCAATGGCAAATCACCGGAAGTCAACCGGAACTGGTGCTCCGGGGCGGAAACCTATGGGGGGGACATCCAAAAGCAGTACGAAAGCGGCAACTATGCCGAAGTCTGGCTGAAAGACGCCAATCTGTATGTGAGCAAGGACGCAATATCCAATGAAGGTTATTTCCTAAAAAACGATTGAGGAGGTAAGAGGCAAAGGATGACAGATAAGAAAGTAGCCATATTCAAACAGTACATGGCACTGGCTCGTTTTATTTCTTATCATCATTTGCATAGGGAAATAAGTCTCAGACGATCAGAAAAACCATGTTATCCCCCAAAACCAAAAGACATCTCCTCCAAATCATTCCTTTTGGATTGGGGCCCCTTGTCTTTAGCATCACCTATTCTCTGTTGGAAAAAGGGATCCTGGGAGATGAGACGACCTATCCTTCGACCAGCAATCCGTATCAATTCAGTCTGTTCACTCCGGCAATCCTCTCTTTACTGGCAGGCTTGCTTTTTGGGGCACTTGAGGTGTTTTACTTGAATAAATTGTATCAAAAAACCAGTTTATTCAGAAAAGTACTCCTCAAAACCGGGATCTATTTTAGTGGGCTGGTCATAACCACGATGGGCATTCTCATCGTGATTAACTTGTTGCAATCTGATCTAAGTCTGTCGGACAAACAGTTGTGGATACAAGCCGGGAACTTTTTTAACAAGCTGAGCTTTTGGAGCCTCATTTTATACTTCACCATTGCCTTAAGCCTTCCTGCATTTTACAATGAAGTAAGTGATAACATTGGTCAGGGCGTATTGCTGAATTTTCTGACTGGCAAATACCATCAGCCCATCGAAGAGGAACGGATTTTCATGTTTCTGGACATGCGCTCTTCCACCACGATCGCAGAGAAATTGGGGCATGTGCAGTATTTCAACATGCTCAAAGCCTACTATGCCGATTTATCTGATCCCATCGTGCAGTTCGGCGGCGAAATTTATCAGTATGTAGGCGATGAAGTCATTGTCAGTTGGAAACTCAAAACTGCTGAGAAAAACCTTGACTGCCTGCATTGCTTCTTCGCCATGCAAGCCTCCCTTCAGGAACAAACCCAAAAGTATCAGGAAACATTTGGGGTGGTTCCGACTTTCAAGGCGGGTATTCATCTGGGTGAAGTCACCACTGGTGAAATTGGCGTCATCAAAAAGGACATTACCTTTTCGGGCGACGTGCTCAATACCACAGCCCGGATTCAAGGCTTGTGCAATCAATACAAGGTCGATCTGCTGGTTTCAGATCAATTGATGGATGTTCTGGAATTGGGAGATGGTCTTAGCGCCAAAGCCTTGGGCGAGGTAGAATTGCGGGGACGGCATGAGCGGGTGCATGTGTTTACGGTTGACAAAAGGAATTGAACAAAGCTTTGACATGACCATTTGTCTCCATATGCTGAAAGGGAAAAATTCCCCAAAAGATACGGGCCGCCTCCATTTATTATCTTTTGTTAACGTCGTCGGACATTTTTACGCCGTATCATAAACACCTAAGTTCTTCGAATCAAAACAATAAACAATGAAAACAGTAGCCATCTTATTTTTCATGCTGCTTGGCGGTCTCTCTCTTCAGGCCCAGGAGTCCCTGGCCGGCATTTGGAACACCGGACAGGAAAACACCACCGTTGAAATCAAACAGGCAGGCAATGATTGGTCGGGGAAAATTCATGCCTCAGATAATCCCAAAGCCCCCCTTGGTACGCTGATGATCAAGGAGGTTAAAAAGGACAAGAAGGGATACAAAGGGAAATTGTACAGCATCAAAAAAGACCGATGGGTAGATGCGTATTTCGAGCCTCAGGGCGATACCCTGTCCATCACCATTTCCGTCGCCTGGCAAAAGAAAAGCCTGGCATGGACCAGAGAGAAATCGTGATCAACAAGAGAAAGAAACCTGGTTGTGTAAGTGGTCTTTACAAACGATGAAATGAACATACGCCCTTTCGCATATCACCTGCTGATGGTCTCGCTTTTGATTGGCCGAAACACCCTGGTTTGTGGTCAAACTGATTCTTCCACGACCAAACCAAACATTGTCATTCTGCTGGTGGATGATTCCGGCCTGATGGACTTTGGTGCTTATGGTGGGGAAGCCCGGACCCCCAACATTGATCGCCTGGCAAAGCAGGGCATGATGTTTACCAATATGCATGCTTCTCCTTCCTGTGCGCCTTCCAGAGCAATGTTGATGACCGGGACAGACAGCCATCTGGCAGGCGTAGCCAATCTGCCGGAAATGTTGCCGGCAGAATATCAAACCAAGCCCGGCTATGGGGGAGTCCTGAATGATCGGGTGCAGACCATTGCCAGCCGCTTGAAAGAATTGGATTACAATACCTACGTCACTGGAAAATGGCACCTGGGTCATGATGAAAACACCCTGCCCACCAAAAGAGGCTTTGATCGCTCCTTTATTTTGGGTGCCTCCGGTGCCAATAATTACAAAGCGCAGGGCTATTTACCGATGAAACCCATGGCCCATTGGTATGCAGATGGAAAAGAAGTTGGGGTGCCGGATGATTTTTATTCGTCCAAAACTTATATCGACAAAACCATCTCTTTTCATCAGGAAGAAACGGACAAAACTCAGCCATTCTTTGCTTATATCGCCTTTCAGGCGATCCATGCGCCCATCCAGGCGCCAAAAGAATTTGTGGCGCATTACCGCACAACCTATGCAGAAGGATGGGACAAACTGCGCCAAAGCCGCTTTGAAAAAGCGAAACAGTTGGGAATTATTCCACAAAATGCAGCCTTGCATGATGTCTTCCCGCAATTCAGGAAATGGAAGGACCTGAGCCAGGAAGAACAGGAAATGTACATGACGGATATGGCGGTTACAGCTGGCATGATCGAAACCATGGATTTCCACATCGGACGCTACATAGACTATTTGACTACCGAAGGATTGATGGACAACACCATTTTCATCATCAGCTCAGACAATGGTCCGGAAGGAGCGGATTATCACAGCAGCGTGATGAAATGGGCCGTGAAACATGGCTATCATCGCGATTTTGACACCTTCGGTGATGTCGGATACTATGGGGCTCATGGTCCTGAATTTGCCAATGCTCTCTCTGCTCCCTTTTCATATTTTAAATATTATACCGGGGAAGGCGGTTTGCGGGTGCCCTTTATCATGAGTGGGCATACTCTCCCGCAGAATGTTCAGTCCAATGCCTTTTGCTTTTTCACGGATGTTGCCCCCACCATTTATGATTTGGTTGGCATCTCCCCTGAAGCCAATGACGGTTATGCCCCCATTACCGGTAAGAGCATGCTCGCGCATATTCAAGATCAAAACCAGCCCATTTATCGCGCAGGCGAAGGCCTGGGTCTGGAGTCCGGCAACAGCTCGGCCTACTTTTTAGATGGCTATAAAATCGTCAAAAACAACATTCCCCTTGGTGATCAAACCTGGCATTTACACTATCTGCCGGATGATCCGGGCGAAATTCAGGATCTCGCCCCGCAACAGCCGGACATCTTCCAAAAGATGTTGTCGAAATATGAAGCCTATGCAAAAGCGGTGGGTGTGATTGAAATGCCCGAAGGCTATTCGGCAGAAAGTGAAGTGTGGAAAAAATCAGTATCCGCCATGCTTACACCAGTCGTGCCTTATGTGCTGCTATGCGGAATTTGCGTTTTCGCTTTTTTCGTTTGGTGGAGACGGAGGAGGGGGAGGATGTAAGAAATCTATCAATGGTAATCCAACTTGGGTGTCTGTTGGATTTTGAGGATCTTCCCGATCAACATAGATCAGGAGATATTCTTCCCCGGGGGGATAATTCACACAGCAGGCCAAAGAAAAAGCAATGACCATCAGCATTGATGAACGCAAGCCAATTGACACCCACCCTTACCTTGAAGTGGGAAGGGGACAAAGCAAGCATGGCGAGCCAATCATCCTGCACCAGGAATTGCCCATCTATCTCGGCACATTTGAACATGAAAAAACCGGGCTTGATTTCCTCATCATCTGTTCGGATTTGCAGGGGGTCGTCGAGGAAGCTGGTGCATACCAATTGCTGGGAGAGGCACTGCCGGAATTCCTCAAACTGCTCATCGAGATTGAGCTGAGTGAGGGGGAAAAACCCAGAATTGGCGTTCTGCTTTGTGGCGATCTGTTCACCAGTCTTGACAAACGTGGTTCCAGCGGAGATGTCAGAGTGGTTTGGCAAGCATTCAAGGCACAATTTGACTGGGTGATTGGCGTAGCGGGTAACCAGGACCGATTTGGGACGGAACTTGAAAAAGCAGCCTTTGCATCCAATGAAGGCATATCTCTCCTGCACAAAGACATTCAGGAAACCGACCGCCTAAGAATCGGAGGCATCAGCGGCATCATTGGCAGAGGTGACAAAGTCAATCGGGTTGATGAAGCGGAATATCTGGACACGCTCAGGTATCTGCTGAAGCAGGATCTCGATCTCATCCTCCTGCATGAAACGCCCGACCATCCGGAACTGGGTTTCATCGGCAATGAACGCATCAGGGCCGTCCTGGAAAAAGGACGCAAAGCCAATATTTGCTGCGGTCATTGCCATTGGGACAGGAGCCTGGTGGAATTGGACAATGGATCTTGTGTCATCAATGTCGATTCTAAGGTGGTCATTTTGAAGAAAGTGTGAGGCTGGGTAAGGTGCAGTTTGGGATTTAGAAGGAATCGTTGATTCGGGGCCTGGAACATCCCTTTCGCGTGGTCAAAGCCTTTAGTCCCGATGCATCGGGAGGCGAGCTTCTTGTGTACCAATTGCATCGGGAGCTTCCAGCGTGCTCATTTAAGCAAAATTTACTATCATCTGGCATCATGAAACGAATCATCCTACTCCTCTGCCTCTGCGCTCTGCAAACCTTCTTTGGTCAGAAGATCATCGGCCAGCCGGGACAGGCACAGGTGCAAAGCGACAGCATGGCCAGTCAGCATACGGATGCGCCGGTGTATTACCACATCTACCTTCCCGACGCCTATCACGCGGATACCAGTCGTTCCTTTCCGGTGATATACTGGCTGCATGGCAGCGGTGGCTGGCCGACGGGTGCGATCAATATGCTCGCCAATCGTTTTCATCGGGCCATCAAAGCGGAAAAGATGCCCCCGGCCATGGTCGTTTTTCTGGATGATGGCAAAACTGGTAGCATGTGGGTTGATTGGAAAGATGGCAGCCTGAAGATGGAAAGCATTGTGATCCGCGAACTCATTCCTCACATCGATGCCGCATACCGAAGCATTCCGGAGGCGCGCGGCCGCATCCTGGAAGGGGGTAGCATGGGAGGCTATGGTGCCGCGCGATTTGGATTCAGCTATCCGGATATGTTTGCCACCATTTCCATGCTTAATCCAGGTCCCATGCAGGAAGTGCTCATTCCCGCTGAAGTGCCGTTGGTCGGACAAGCCAAAGCCCAGCAAACCCTCGACCGGGTATATGGCGGCGACACCACCTACTTCCGCACGCTGAGCCCCTGGCAAATCGCCGAACAGCAGGCCGACAGCATCCGGGGCAAACTCGCCATCAGAATGATTCTGGGCGGCGCTGATCCCAGCCTGCCCAACAACAAACTCTTTTCAGCACACCTCACGCAACTGGACATCAAACACAGCCTCACGATTCTGGAAGAGGCGGGGCATTCGCCCAGGGAGATGTTCGCAGCATTGGGGGATGGTTATTGGGAGTTTTTTAGGCGGATTTTGGATGGGGGGAAGGAGTGAGATCTCTGATATTGGGGTAGATTGATGGAAGAGCTTTTCACTATTTCTGTGAGGCTGCGAAAAAAGCTTGCGGAATTATACCGATATGCCATGAAAATGATGTCGCGATTTGGCGGCCCGTTGTTTTTTAGGGATCTTTATGACGAATGGAAGGATACCAGAAAAGGGTATC
>JBCBZF010000180.1:0-8627 GCA_039815525.1 Bacteroidota bacterium
ATAACTTTCATGTCCCGTAAGCCCTCTTCTCCGCTGATATTGTTGCGTTTATCACCAAAAAGAAGATGCCGGGCAATGCCATCCATGTGAGCGGCCTGTTGGTTCACCGGCTCGATATCGAGGGTATATTGATTGGTCTTCCCTTCCGGGCTCGCATAGCCATAGCATGGCGTCATATACAGCCAGCCTTTGTCACCAGAAACCCGCAAATGATGCGTCCCGGCAGCATAAGATGTGCTGCAATTGGCAAAAGCACCACCGGGAAACTCCATGGTCCAATAAAGTGTTTCTTCGACCTGATCAAAAATATCCGGCTCGGTTTTTACTTCAAAAGCTCTCACGGCTATTGGCTCTTCCCCAACCAGATAGCGCGCCGCCTGCAAGACATAAATCCCGACATCCATCAGCGGGCCACCACCGGCCATTTCTTTGTTAAGACGCCAGCGTTTCTTATCCGTCAAGCGGAAGCCAAAGCCCCCTTCAAACAGTTTGATCTTACCAAGCTCTTTCTTCTTGTGGATGATATCAATGGCTGCGAGATGATGCGGTTCATAGTGAAGGCGATAACCAATATTGAGACTTACCCCCGCCTTTTTACAGGCAGCAATCATCCGTTCACAATCCGCAACCGTATTGGCCATGGGCTTTTCACAAATCACATCCTTACCAGCTTCTGCGGCCCGAATGACATACTCTGCGTGCATGTTATTGGGCAATACCACGTAGACAATGTCGATGTCAGGATTGTCTTTGATCTGGTCAAAGGTATCGTAATTGTAGATGTTTTTGTCAGACAGATTGTATTGCTGCTTCCACTTGGCCGCTTTATCCGGACTGCCGGTCACAATGCCACGCAATTCACAATGCCTGGTTTCCAGGAGTGCAGGCGCCAACTGACCGGTGGCATAACGTCCCAGACCGACCAGGGCGATGCCCAGTTTACGATCAGCGGCCTCGGCTGTACAGGCTGCCAGACCGGATAAAGAAGCAACGGAAAGGGCTCCCGCTGAGAGGGAAACCTGTTTGATGAATGCACGACGATTGCTCATGAGTTAAATGGTAGAAGCTTGTATTGATTGGGTAAGACGTTGGGCGAGTGTTTCCAGGTCAAAGCCCAATTCCCGGTTGGCGGTCAGAACAGTGGTCCGTAAATCTTCTGGCAAGGCTTCAAATCCATGCAAAGCGCCAAGGATGGAACCCGTAACTGCAGCAGTGGTATCATTGTCTCGCCCGTAATTGATGACAAAAGCAAGGCTGGTCCGAAAGTCAAAATCGCACAACATCATGGCCGTAACATTAACCAAATGAATCTCTGCCGGATGGAACGGATAGCGCATCAGTTTTTCATCCAATAACTGATACGCCCGGGAAATCCTTGCGTAGCGAATGGAGTCATCAGAGGTTTCCAGCGGTAAGGCCAGCTTCACGGGCGGGTTTTGGACAATGTCTTCGGCTTTGGCTTCCCGCGCTTCATGCACAATATAGCGGGCCTCCTGGAACAATTTATAAGAAGTTCGTCCCACCAAACGGCTGTTGAAATAGCCTTTGGGATCGACTTCGCGCATGACCCTCAAGATGGAGTCCTGGCTGGCAGTATCGCTCATGGCCGCAGAAACCATGGCTGCACTCAGACCCGCAATGTCCTTGGCATAGCCGATGTCAAAGACATCAATGTTGAAGCTCTGTTCGTATGCCCAGGCCGGATCACCCGGATAGGCGGCCCCCACCAATGGAGAGAACAACATACCCGCACAAACCATTTCTCCACCATAAAACTTATTCAGCGCATCACTGTATCCGTCAATTTCGCCTTCCTGATATGGCTTTGCGACCAGCGCCCATTCCTTGAGCCAGGCAATTTTTCGCATCTGATCTTCATAGGGATCAAGGGCAAAAGCATCGAGTTGTCGTAATTCCTGTAAGCCCCGTTCATACCGCTGCTGAATATGTCCGGTAAATGCGGTCGCGCTGAGTTGACTCGGTCTTGGGCCTGCTTGCTCTTTATCCCCCGTTAAAAAATCGATCATCAAGACCTTCCAGCGTGTATCGTCAGTGGTGCTCCCGGCAGGCAGATTCATGCCCCAGGTGCCTTCAGCAGAGGGCTCACGTACCAGATCATCGAGGCTATCGATGTGTCCATATTCCACTTGCATATTGAAGCGGTTCCACATCTCAGTCGGCGCCCCCATGGCATCTCCGATGGCGGACCCCACCAATGCCCCCAATACTTTGTCATATAGTTGGGCCGGAGACAATCGACTGGGCCTGGGAACAGCAGATGAAGAAGGCGTCATAACTGGTGTGGATGGATTGGCTGGTGCAGCTGGCTGACAGCTAAAAAAGTTCAATCCCAGACAGGAGAGAAACAGACACACCAGAAGTTCAGCTCGCATAATTTGAAGGTACACTTTTCCTGTAAAAGTCTATCACTTCGACAAAGCAGTCTCTCCTTTTGGTCCTTCTCCCCTACTCTTCTTCTCCACCAATGTGAAAAATGAACCCGCCATTCACCACAAATCCATCCGTTGGCGCCCAGATTTCAGCAAAAGATGGTCGCTGAATCGGCCCTTGCACAATGGGTTGGAAACGACTCAGGCGGGTATCCAGAAAGTTTTCGAAGTTGAGAAAAAGTGAAAATTTCTGAAAGTGTTTTACGCCCATCAGACCCACGATCCAAAAATCATCGGTTTCAGAAAAATCACTGCGAAACTGTTTCCCGGTATAATAACTTTCCAACCCAATTCTTCCCTGGCCTTCCTTCTCAAAGACCAGAATAGCAGCAGCAGCATGTTTCGGGGTGAGGGGCTTTTGGCGCGTCTCTGGTCCAACCGATACCTGCACATCATTGAGGACGTATTGAAAAAACAGCTTAAAATCTCCGTAGGTCAGCTTGATATTGGTCTCAATCCCCCGGCTGCTAATCGGCTCGGTGATGTTGTTGAACGTATATTGCCCCATTTGATTTTGCTGCAACAGCAAGGCGTCATTCAACTGGGTATAGAAAAAGAGTTGGTTAATGGAAAAGCTCACGTCCTCCCCCAACAAGGTTTGATAGTTTAGATCAATGTTGCCGCCCAGAGATCGTTCTGCTTCGGTTTCGTCAGGATCAATTGGCAGAACGCCCCGATAAACCATCGTTTCAGATTCTTCGGTAAAAATGGTGGGCGTTTTATAGCCGAAACCGCCACCAATCCGCCCTAACAATTTTGGATTGATTTTGTACAGCAGGGAAACTCTTGGCAGGATAAAGCTGCCATAGTCAAGGTGGTAATCCGTTCGCAGACCACTTTCCAGGGAAAAGGTCCGGTTGATTTCCCAGTTATTTTGCGCAAATACACCGATGGTCACATTGTCCTGATCCCGCAGTGGGAAATTCGTGAGTTGCGTTTCCCGAAACTGGTCAGTGAAAGCATTTGCACCCATGATCCAGGCGCTTTTTTCGGGACCAAACTGAACATTCACCTCCGTAAAACTTCCGATTTGATTTCCGAGGAAACGATAATCAGGCACCAGAATCTCCCGCTCAAACCAATTGATGCTGTTGCGAAAGCTCAGGCGGCTTCCATTGTCAAAGTCTTTGTCATAAGAGACCTGGGTAGCAAAACGGTCAGACAGGTTTTGTTCCGTAAATTGGTGCAGGCTATCGACCTGACCATCTATGGCAAAGAGATCGCCCCCGGTTCGGTTTTCCAGGCTGGCATTGAAACCAATCCAGAGTTGACTGCTTTCATCGGGATAAAAGAACAGACGGGGATTGATGGTCAGGCTACGTATCCGGGGGATATCCGAAAAGTCATCTTCGTTGGGATCAAAAGGCGCTTGTCGGTTGGCAGATGTATAGAATGAGAGCCCCATTTTCTTAAAACGCTGCGCATAGAATCCATTCAAGGTCGTACCGCCCGCTGAGGTCTGATTTACCATTAGGTTGAGTTCAGGCCCTTCTTCGGCGGGCATCTTGCTCACCAGGTTGACCAGGCCTGCAATCGCTCCACCGCCGTATAAAGTCGATGAGCTGCCTTTGATTACCTCCACCTGTTGCAGGTCCAAGGGCGGAATCTGCATGATGCTCAAGCCGCCAGCAAAGCCGCCGTAAAGGGGGAAGCCATCTTTCAGGATTTGGGTATAGCGGCCATCCAGTCCCTGGATACGGATGCTCTGATTGGCGGAACTGGCCGATGTCTGCTGCATTTGAATACCAGTACTTTCCCGTAGCAACATCGCGATATTGGTGGAGTTCATGGCAGCCTTTTCCCCTAACTCTTCTGCATTTAATACTTCCACCCGACTTGGGTTGGCATCAATGCTCCGGCGCCCCCGCGTGGCTGAGACCACAATGGTTTCCATTTCATGATCATGATGGTGATCTTCCCCTTCTTCATGGTCGTGGTCGCTGTTGTTCATGGACAGTCGGATGATCCGCGGAGAATCCGATTGGGGAATGTTGAGTGTATCGGTCCGATCTTCATAGCCCATCAGCCGGAAAACGATGATCTGCTGTCCGGCGGGGGCACCCTCAATCTGCAAGCGCCCTTTTTCGTCAGAGATCCCACCTCGGTCAGTCCCAAGTATCAACGCACTGACACCGGCAAGTGGCCTGCCGTAGGATTCACGCTGAATCAATGCCTGAAAGGAATGTTGCGCAGAGGCATAGTTTGCCCATAAGGCAATCAAGCAGAGGAAATACCTTTTCATAAGTCGTGATAAAAGCCACTAAACTAAGGATTTAGTTCGGACTTATCTATCAAAGACCAAATTGTGTACAATTCGTTCGGGTGCTACATCAACTCTCGCTGAAGAATTTCTGGCAACTGATCAGGGTGCAGATCCTTGGCAATGATGCGGTGGTTTTGGTCCATCACATAAATCTCAGGCGTGATGTCGACATGGTATTTGGCGTAGAACTTACTCTGGAAAGTCGGATCATGCACATTGTGCCAATCACCGATGCCGTACTGCTGGATGAAGGCTTTCCATTCAGGTGCATCTGGTTCCACACACAGGGCATATACTTCCAGGCCTTTGTCTTTCCATTGTTCATAGACTCGCTTCATGCCAGGGGTACGTTCTTTACAGTGATCGCAATTATAAGACCACATGTAGAGAATCTTGATTTTGCCAGGCATGTCATAAAGCGATTCCATCTGGCCATTGACATTGGGACAGCTCAGGTTCTGACCGATGTTGCCAATCAAACTGGGCCGCATTTCGTTGGCCTCATCCCGAATGTCCCGCAACTCCTTGGGTGCGGTCCAGAATGCCAACTGATCCGTATAATAGCGATCAACCAAATGCACAAAAATCGCTTCCCCGCCCATGATATCAGACTGGTGATACTTAATGGCGTATTGGTTGACGACAAATTTGAACATCTCCTTGTTGACCTTGGCCTTGGTGATGAGCTTATCCGCCCACTTGATCACCGAGTCAATGCGTTGGGGTGTGATGTCATTGATGTAGGTCTTGAGCTTGTTGGCAACAATGGGCGTATGCAGCAATCTCTCATCTGCAAAATCCACATTGTCCCAAAACTCATTGCGATAGTGAAAGACCTGCTTAACCGTATCCAGAACGCCATTGGCTTTGAGCGGATTGCGCACCGTTGGATTTTGACCAGCCAGTTTAAAGATGGTAAAAAAGGAATTGGGATGGCGGTCAGCAAATGATTGAATATGAGCTTTCCGTTCTGCAACCAGGCTTTCCTGAGCAGGTACATTGCCATTAGCAGCCTGATAACGCTGTTGAAAATCCTGCTCCCATTTAAGGTTTTCGTAGAGCAGTGTATTGTCCTGTGAACCTTCTACCTGCATTGCGCCAACCGGATCAGCATAAGTAGTGGTCAGGCTGAATTGCTGGTCCTGGTCGAGGAGAAACTGGATGATATTGCCATTGGGCAAATAGAGATAGTACCAACCAGGGACCATGGAGGTATCCTGCTGAATCACCATAGGGTTCTGGCTGCTGCTGACCGAATCGACGATAAAATTGGTCGTCCCGATGCTGCCAACCATTTTGAGAAACTGTCCGTCAGGCACGCCCTTGATGCTGAATGAGATGTTCAGGGGCTCAGCCGGTTTGGTGTAGCCTGGGGAACTGCCCCAGCTGGTTGAAGCCGTCTTAACAGCAGGCGTAGCCGGTGCTGCTGTTGGCTCTTTTGTCTCTCCTTCAGACGAGGCACAAGCCGTCAAAAACAGAATGGCAATCAGAAAATAGCTAAAGGATGCTTTCATCGCGTATGGAAATTCGGGCTTTGAACGATCAAATTAGGAGGAATGCAGCTGCTGTCAAAGATTTTCAGCGAATTGTTCGTAAGAAGCAGGGCCCGGATCTATGTGTCTGGACGAAAGAATGAGCGCATTTTTTCTATCCACTGTGGACAATCGACTGAAAACTATTATTTGTAAATTACCCAGGAGAGCCCATTTCCTACATTCTGATCCATGGCGCCTCTCTCCTGACACCTTAGGCCTGAAAAAACCAACATGAAATATTTCGCTTTCTTCTTATTCAGCATTTTCTCCGTTCAGATATTTGCGCAAAATAGTCTGTCGGAGCAATGGCGGACCATTGAGGCAAAAGACAGGGAAGGCCTGACCCGCACCGCTTATGAGTTGACCCAAGAGATTCTACAGCAAAATCCAGATCCGGGTAATCGGATTAAGGCAGTTCTGAAGATGGTCAGCTACCAGAGCTCTCTGGTTGAAAACAGTGATACCGCCAATGTCAATCTGTTGCGTCGTGAAATTCAGGCTGCTGGCCAGCCTTCTAAAGCAATTCTGCAATCCATTCTTGCCAACTATTTCCAGGTTTATCAGGAGCAAAATCGCTGGCGTATTTATGACCGAACCGCTGTGGACGTAGACCCTGAAGATTTTCAGACCTGGGACAACCGCCGCTTGCTCACCGAAGCCGCCCGCTTGTATCGGGCTTCTCTCAAACCGACTGCGCAGCTGCAAAACATACCCGCCCGGGAATTCCCGGACTTGGTGACCCAATCTAAAAGCTCCCTGATCTACCGCCCAACACTTTATGATTTGCTGGCGCATCAGGCATTGCGCTTTTTTGCCAACGAAAACACCAGCGTCAACCGTCCGTCTGATCAGTTCAATTTACGGGCAGAAGAAGTCCTGACTGATGCAAAGGGCTTTGCCCAAAGGCGCTTCACCAGCAATGACAGCCTTTCCCATCACTACCAGGGTTTGGCCATTTATCAATCTCTGATCAAGCTCCACGCCAATGGCAAGGCCCCTTTGGTGGATTTGGAACTGAATCGTCTGCAAACCTATCGCGCCAAAGCAGTCGGAAATACCAAAGACACGCTTTACCTCCGCCAACTGGAAAAACTCGCGGATCAGGCAGAAGGGGATTCCATCTGGGCCAATGTTCAGTATGCCATCGCCGGTCTGTATGCCGAGAGAGGCAATCAATATGATGCCTTCACCAAAAGCAATGTGCAATGGGATCTACGCCGGTCCATGAAGATCTGTGAAGCAACCATCGAAAAGTGGCCCAAAAGCAGTGGCGCTGGACATTGCCGCAACCTGATTGAAAGCATCCTTACCCCAGATATTTCTCTGACGCTGGAAGAGATACAGGTACCCGAAAAGCCCTTTCGGGGCCTGATGTCCTATAAAAATACCAAAGAGGTCTTCATCCATTTATTTCCGGCTGGCAATCTGAAGCCGGAGTATTACAATATGGAGTCCATGCGCTCCCTTCTGCAAGGCCTGGCTGCTGACCATAGCTGGCGACAAGCATTGCCAGATCCAGGTGATCATCAGAATCACACAGTCGAACTGCCATTTAATGAACTGGAAAACGGTCGCTACCTCATGGTGGTATCCACGACGGAAAATCCCGCCAGTTCCAAAGCGATTGCCTATGCTTTCAGCTGGGTGAGCGACATCGCCTGGTTCATGAACCAGTCTGATGGCAAAACCGAAATTTTCGTCCGCAACCGCCAAACCGGTGCGCCGCTGCGCAATGCAGAAGTCAAAGTGATGGGCTACAATCGGAACAATCGCTCCTACGATAAGAATATCGGAAAAGTGATGAGCAATCTTCATGGCGTTGCCGTCTTACCTGACAAAAAGAAAATGGAACGTAATTCTTTTATCCTGGAAATCCGCCACGACAAAGATCTTCTCAAAACTGAGCGCATCAACACCTATTACTATGGGTCCCGGAACGATTCTAAAGCCCGTAAATATGTCAAGATCTTTACCGACCGTAACATTTACCGCCCGGGCCAAACCGTTTATTTCAAAGCCATTATCACTGAGAAGAAGGGAGAAAGCATCCGCATTTTGCCCAAAGCAAAAGTAACGGCGGCTTTCATTGATGCCAATCGTCAGAAGGTGGAAGAGCTCAAACTGACCGCCAATGAATTCGGCAGTGTGGCTGGTTCCTTCACTGCCCCAAATAATGGTCTCAATGGGCGCATGTCGATCACCGTAGAAGGGCAGCGGGAATTTTTTCGGGTAGAAGAATACAAACGCCCCCGCTTTGAGGTGAGCATTGATCCGGTCAAAACAGATTACCAATTGGGCGCGATCGCTAAACGCGCCATAATCACCAAATCCCGCATTATTAATTAGCAGATCAATGGTCAAACCCTGCTTAGTAACTAC